>JAOAHK010000020.1 GCA_026415275.1 Anaerolineales bacterium | reverse complement strand
GCTTTAGCAATTTCGAGATTATTGGATGATTTCAATCAGAGCAGAGTTTCTCCAGGAACTTCAGCGAACCGAAATTCTCCCATGTTACATTCTTCGACTGAGCACGCAATCTTAAATCTCATCATCGTTGCAGCGCTCCTTGTGGGTTGTTTTTATCGATCTATTCTTGCGTATTCTGATAAGAATTTGGAGGCTTATCTCCTAGAAACCTATCCAGTTCAAGCAATTGAGTATCTTAAGGAAAATAAGCTACAAGGTAGGCTATTTAACAGTTACAATTGGGGAGCATTCTTGCTTTGGACACTCCCAGAGTATCCTGTATTTGTTGATGGGCGAACTGATTTATATGATGATGAAATTCTAGACCAATGGTTTCAAGTCGCTTATGCAAAGGATGGCTGGGAAAATGTCATTGAGCGCTGGCAAATCCAAGTAATTTTGATGGAGAAAGATTGGATCATGGCGAAATTCTTGCAGCAAAATGGTTGGTGCCAGCGTTACTTAGACGAGGTTGCTATTGTGTTAGAGAAATGCCCGTAGAGAATCTTAGTCCTAATCAGAAGGCGAAACAGCGGATTTTAATTACTGGGGGAGCAGGGTTTATTGGGTCACACTTAGCTGAAGAACTTTTAGCTCGTGGCCACGTGGTGACAATCATCGATGACCTTTCTACAGGCCGTTTTGAGAATATTGCCCATTTATGCCATAATGTCCGCTTCCGTTTTGCGATCGACTCTATTATGAATGAGATAGTCTTGGATCGCTTAGCCAGTGAATGTGATGTGATTTTTCATTTAGCAGCTGCGGTGGGCGTTAAGCTGATTGTCGATCAACCTGTCCAGACAATTGAAACGAATGTAAATGGCACAATGGCAGTGTTGCGCGCCGCGGTTCGTTATCGGGCTAAGGTGCTGATTGCTTCGACTTCGGAAGTTTATGGAAAAGGAAATCGGGTACCTTTCTCCGAAGAGGACGATGTTGTGCTAGGTCCCACATCGCGAAGCCGCTGGTCTTATGCTGCTTCAAAGATGATTGACGAGTTTTTAGCTTTAGCTTATTATCGTGAAAAAGGTCTCCCCATTGTGATTTTTCGCCTATTTAATACCATTGGCCCGCGGCAGAGTGGAAGATACGGTATGGTTGTGCCTCGCTTTATCAAACAAGCTATAGAAGGGAGACCCATAACNGTTTATGGAGATGGCAGTCAGAGCCGCTGTTTTTTGCACGTAAAAGATGCTGTCAATGCCATCATCGCATTAGCGGAAACCGACTTTGCGTTAGGCAATGTGTACAACATCGGTTCTCAGGAAGAGATATCGATTAAAGACTTAGCTACTCTTGTACTCAAAACGGTCAGGAGATTGCGACATGAAGGAAAGATACCAGCAAATTCACATAATCTTATCGATCCTGAAATCTATTTTATCCCTTACGAACAAGCTTATACCTCAGGTTTCGAAGACATGATGCGCCGTGTACCAGACATTTCCAAAATTCGAAAGGTAATTGGTTGGTCACCGCAAATTCGATTGGAAAGTGCAATTGAGGATATTATTTTGAACGATTTTTCCCTCGCTAATTAGATCCATCGAAAGGCAAGGATTGTTTAAACAACGCAGTTTTCTATTTGAAATTCTCATAATCCTTGGTGTTCTTGCCGCCATTGTGGGCTTGTATCGCACAAATTATTTTTATTCGCAACAACAACCTGGTGGAAATGATTTTCTTGCACGTTGGATGGGGGCAAGGTATTGGCTAATCGAAGGAATAAGCCCTTATGATGAAAGGGTTAGCTTGGCAACACAGATTGTCATTTATGGAAGACCTGCGGATAAAACTAGGGGCGAGGATATTGCCCATTTTGTTTATCCTCTGCCAGTGATGATTTTTATCGCTCCATTTGCGTTTTTTGATTACAACGTTGCGCGAGCTCTGTGGATGACTCTCCTAGAGCTGTGTATGATTGCATTAATCTTTCTCGGGTTCCGTTTAGCAGAATGGAATGTATCACCCATCAAATTGACGATTTTATTGATCTTTTTTCTCCTTGGGTACTATAGTTTTCGCTCAATTATCTTGGGGCAGTATGCTGTCATTCATGCCTTTCTCGTATTGTTATCATTAGAGTCTTTGAGACGCAAGAATGATTTTCTGGCGGGTATGCTAATAGCTCTCACTTTATGTAAACCCCAAATGGTTTTTCTTTTTATTCCTTTTGTCTTGGTTTGGTCTTTTTCTCAGCGACGTTGGGATGTGTTCGGGGGATTTTTCGGCGGAGGGAGTGTTATCCTGGCGATATCCTTAATGTTTTTGCCTGATTGGCCCCTTCAAATGCTACGTCAAATTTTAGATTACCCTACTTACACGGGAGATAGTTCACCAATTTCTATTCTTGCTAGCTTAGCCCCTGGCGTGAAGCGGCAAGTCGAATGGATGCTGTACGGAGGATTTTTGGGCTATCTTGTGATGGAGTGGGTTATCAGTTGGAAGAAAGATTATCCTCATTTCCTATGGACTGCACTGTTAACTTTAGTAATAAATAACTTGGTTGCCTATCGAAATGCGACCACTCACTATATTTTGTTTTATGCGGCAATGTTACTGATTTTTCGCGTTATTGAAGAACGCTGGCAGCGCTTTGGTCGTTGGTTGAATTGGGGAATAGTTTTGATCTGGTTTAGTGGTTCTTGGTGGCTCTTTTTCGCAACTGTTCAAGGTAATCAAGAGAGCCAAGTGATGTTTCTTCCGTTTCCATTTTTGGTTTTATTTGGTCTTTGGTGGATTCGTTGGTGGCAATTACGGCCACCCGTGACGGTTCTGCAGACAATCCGTAACCGGATTGAATGATAATTTTCTTATCTCGGAATGAAGTCAAATTCTCTCCTTTATTCCATTTTTGGCTTGATTTTCTTTTGGGTAATATTCGTTCTAGGGGGATATTATCTCTACCACAAACCATTCTCGTTTCAGCAGTTATTAATTTGGATCAAATTTGGGTATCTTTTATTCGTTGGGCTATTGATCCTTGCTTGTGGAGGGGGGGTAGGTTTAGCTATTCTCTCACGCTTTGAAACTGGGTCAATCTTTTCTACCATTCAATCAGCGGGGTTAGGATTGGGCATATTGGGCACCATTTATTTTATGCTGAGCTGGATTGTTGGAGTCCGATGGTGGTATTCACTCTTGCTGATTGGATTGATTTTGGTCGGATTTAGATCGTGGATACTCCATTGGCTAAAGAATTTCCTTCGAACTACCCACCTAATTATTCCCCAAAATGGTTTTTCGACTGCGATGGCGATTGTCACCTTTTTCCTAGTTGTAGCGAGCGGCTTTGTAGCTGCTGCTCCGCCGTTGGCGTTTGACTCATTAGTTTATCACCTTTCGCTGCCAATGGTTTATTTACAAAGGGGCAAATTTGACTACATTCCAGAAAATACATTTTGGGGTATGCCTCAGTTAGGGGAGATGCTCTACACGTTTGCTATAAGTATTTCAGCTATAGAAGGGGGTCAAATCATGGGCTGGCTAATAGGATTGCTTTCCTTGCTAGGGATTGCAGAATTGCTGAGAGAGTACCTGTCTCAAGATCAGTTATGGGTTACCCTGACTGCTATTCTGTGTGGGACGACCTTTGTAGAGAGCTTGAGCTGGGGATACGTAGATTGGATGACGTTCTTTTATGGGGTATGTGTTATTCAAACCCTAAACAATTGGGCGCATACATATCAGCTTCGGTATCTGATCCTTGGCGGGGTCTTTTGTGGGTTTGCGTTGGGTACAAAATACACAGCTGGGATTCTAATCCTAGCAATGATGGTTGTTCTGCTTATTTTTCCAAAAATTTCGAAATCAAGCGCTCAAAGTAGAGAGAACTCGAATCAAACGCTGTCAATCGTTCTCCTTGGACTTGTTTGTTTCTTGGTTTCCATACCCTGGTGGTTAAAGAACTTCTTCTCAGTCGGGCAACCTTTCTATCCATTGCTAATTCCTGCAGGCGAAATGACCGCCCCTCGGATAGAGTTTTATAGTGGGTTGCAACCGTTTGGGAATGAATGGACGGCAGTGTTTTTGCCCATAACAGCAACAATCCTGGGCGTTGAAGGCAAAGAGGGTTTTAATGCGAGCATTGGCCCGCTCATCCTGCTATTTGCTCCTTTTGCTTTGATTTATCTCTTGGAACGAGATAACCGCGAAGTAGAGCTTGTCAGAATCTGCATTTTATTAGCTCTGACTGGTTGGGTTGTCTGGGGTGTAGGCTCGCGTTTGGCTGGTTATTTGATCCAAAGTCGGCTCTATTGGGCAATTTTCCCAAGCTTGGCAATCTTGTCGGGATTTGGATATCGCAAGCTATGTATGTTAAAACTTGGAAATTTGCACTTGCGATTTGTGCTAAACAATCTTCTCTTTTTTGTGTTTCTACTGACGGCTTTGGAGATTTTCTCTTCCATGCTTCAGAAGAGAGCGTTGGACTTTTTTATGGGGCATATTGACTCACAATCCTATTTGACACACAACCTTGGTTGGCATTTTGTAGCCATGCAAAAGGTTCGCAGGTTGGGTCAAAAAACTTTGCTTCTCTTTGAGCCACGTAACCTGTACTGTTTGCCACGCTGTGATGGAGACGAACTGTTAGACGAATGGTATTTTGCGAGTCTCAATACTCTAGAACCTGAGGAGGTGTTGCGCCGTTGGAAAGCAAGAAGTTATCAGCATGTTTTGATTTTCAACCAGGGAGCTGACTTTGTAAGACAAAAAGACCAGCGCTATCAGGAAAGGCAGTGGGAGCTCTTCGATCAGTTAATTCCTTTGCTATCTTTAGAGCAGAGTTTTGGGACGGCTTATACTTTATATCGAATTCCATGAGTAAAACTATTGACTTGCTCTTCCTCTGGATAGGTGGTTTGGTAATTGTCAGCTTAGCAGCTTTTTTTCAATCATCACCCGGGTACATGGATGCTGAGTATTATTACGCAGGTGGCAAACAGATCTGGCGGGGTGAAGGTTTTTACGAACCATATATTTGGAATTATCTATCTGATCCGAAAAGTTTACCCGTTCCATCCTTTACATATTGGATGCCGTTGGCTTCATTTATTGCTTGGTTAGGGATAGCTTTTCGGGGTAATGAAACCTTCCAATCCGCTCGGCTCCCTTTTATCCTACTTAGTTCTATAATCCCGCCATTGACATACCAATTGAGTTGGAGAATGAGTGGCGAGCGCTTTCTTGCCTTGTTTTCTGGATTGCTTGCCTGGGTGCCCATGTTTTATTTAGCCTACTTACCAACCACAGATACTTTTGGCGTTTATATGATCTTAGGCACGATTTGGCTAATTCTAGCAGCGAGGGTGTCCGACTTAAGTAGCAAATCCGCTTTTCTGATAGGCATTATTTCTGGATTAATGCATTTAGCTAGAGCGGATGGTTTGTTTTGGATGATAATGTTTATCGCGATCTTTTTGGGATTCCGCGCAATCAAATGGCAAAAAGATGAGCGTTTTGAGCTGGAAAAAATCCTCCTATTTATAGTAGGATATGGATTGATCATGGGAAGTTGGTTTGGACGGAATTGGATTGAATACAGCGCAATAATCCCACCAGGAAACCAGCGCGCTCTGTTTTTACGGGAGTACAACGATTTGTTCCGTTATCCACCTGACGAGCTTCGTATTGAATATCTAATCGAAGATGGAATATCGCCATTGATCAAGGATCGCCTCTATGCGTTTAGTCAAAATTTGCAAACCCTATTGGCAGTTCAACTGCAGATTCTCTTGTTACCGTTGTTTTTACTTGGCTTATGGAGAATGAGGTCTGATCCATTAGTTAGAGTTGGAGTCGTTATGTGGTTGTTGATAATTTTTATCATGAGTTTTATTTTTCCGTTTGCGGGTTGGAGAGGGGGATACTTCCATGCTTCTGCGGCTTTTCAACCAATGGTCTGGTGTCTAGCCGGTCAAGGGTTTGGAGTTTTTATTAATTGGGGAGTGAGCCGACGGAATTGGGAACCTCTCCAAGCAATTCGAGTATTTAGTATCTCTATTCTATTTATGCTGATAGCAGTCACAGCTTTTCTTTATCACCAGCGGGTTATCGGTGGAGAATGGACAAAACCGATTTGGGACGATATCTCTCGAAGGCAAGTGCGAATATGTTCAGCCCTGAAGCGAATTCTGGGCGAAAGTGAGAGAAAAGATGAGGTAATAATGATTAATGATCCAATTGGATTTTATTTAGCTTGCGAGAAGCCGGCTGTTGCTGTGCCAGTGGGTGGTGAAAAAGCGATTCGCGCTGTATCTTCACGATTTGCAGTCCAATACCTTATTCTTGAAAAAGATCATCCTCCTGATTTATCTCGTTTTTTTTATTTTCCCCAAAACACGGAATTGTTCTCATTGATAGATGATCAGGCAGAATGGAAGATTTACCGTCTCAATGAAACTCCTTAAGAGTCCTACTTTTTTCATTCTCACCGCTTTCTCAAGTTCAGCTTATGTGCTTTATAGCATGTATGTCTATCGAATTGGTTTTCCTTTGGATGATGCATGGATACACCAAACGTATGCCCGCAATTTTGCTAGTGGATTTGGCTGGTCATTCGACCCAGGTATAATTTCAGGGGGAACTACGTCTCCCCTGTGGACTTTGCTCCTAAGCGTTGGTTATTGGCTCAGGCTTAGCCCCCATTATTTTTCTTTTGCTATCGGAATTTTATTATTAGCGAGCACGGCAGTCCTTGCCAAACACTATTTGTGCGAGATAAAACCTGCACTAGGATGGCTGGCATTGTTTTTTTTATTCGAGTGGCATTTTGTCTGGGCTTCTGTCTCGGGGATGGAGACCATTCTTGCAATATTTTTGGTGATAGCTATTCTTCTCGCTCTTAAGCGCAATCAGATGATTTGGCAGTTATCCGTTCTCCTTGCAATCAGTGTATGGGTTCGGCCTGATTTGCTAACTTTGTCCCTCCCTGTTATGTTTGGATTACTGATGAAGCGACCTTCCTTCTCAATAATAAGCGTTAAAATACATCTTCCGTTTTTTTTGCTAGCTGGGTCTTTGATCATTTATCTGGTTTTTAACCGAAGTGTGGGTGGCGCGTGGTTCCCGACAACATACTATGCAAAACAAGCGGAGTATGCTGAATTGCAGAAATTGCCTTTGCTTTATCGTTTATGGCAGCAATTTTCTATACCCCTTGTCGGTGGAGGCGCGTTGCTTTTACCAGGATTTATCTATTGTGGCTATCAAAGCTGGGTGAATAAAAATTGGTTGTTGCTTGCGTGGTTTGGATGGTTTGCTATTCTAATAGCGCTCTATGCGATTCGTTTGCCGGTTATCTATCAACATGGTCGATATATACTTCCTGCAACAGCAGTCTATTACTTGATTGGGTTACAAGGATCAGGCTCCCTATATAATTGGTTAGTTTTGAAACACAAGGTCGGGTGGATTTTGGCAAAATCAGGCGTTTTAGCATGGCTCATCATCACAATGGCGTTTTGGATACTTGGTGCTAGAGCTTATGCAAGAGATGTGCAATTGATCGAAACGCAGATGGTAGAGGTTGCTAAGTGGGCTGAAGCTAATCTACCCGCTCATTCTAAGATTGCGGTACATGATATTGGCGCAATGGGATACTTCACGAATCATAAGTTGGTTGATCTTGCCGGGTTGGTAAACCCAGAGGTGATTCCGATCATGCGGGATGAAAAGAAACTAGCTGGTTATCTTGATCGACAACAGGCCGAGTATTTGATTTGTTTCCCAACATGGTATCCAAACCTAGTGGCGAATCTGCCTGTCATTTATAAAGCGGATGAGAAAATTGTTCAAGCTTATAATGAATTGCCAATGACGATCTATGCTTGGAAGATTAGAAACGAAAAGTAGTATGAAGTAGTATTAAGTGCTATACTTCAAGAAAATTGAATGATGGAAGTGCAAAGGATCTCCTTAGTAATTATTGACGATCATCCTCTATTTCGCCAGGGGCTTGAGGATGTTTTTCGTCTTGAAAATGATCTCGAAATTGTTGGTGTGGCATCCACGGGGCAAGAGGGACTTTCTCTCATAAAGAAATTAAGGCCGCATATTGGTATCACGGATGTTAATTTACCTGACCTAAGCGGGTTGATCATTGTAAAGGAGGTAGCAAAAGCTCGCCTGGGTACTAAGATGGTCTTGCTAACGGCTTACGATGATTTGGCTCAGAAGTTGGGCGCGTTTCAAATGGGGGCACGGGGATACATCACGAAAGACGTCCAGCCATTTGATTTGGTTGAACAAATTCGAGCGGTGGCAAAAGGATATTATATTATCTCTGATAAAATTCTAACTCATAGAGAATTTATCGAATGGCTGGCTTTACAAACTAACAGTTACAACATAGAGGATAAACCAAATGAAGTGACAGTAGTATCCTCCCTTTCCCCTCGCGAAATGGAAGTTTTAAATCATCTGAGCCAAGGTCAAAGTAACAAAGAGATTGCACGTCAAATGGGTATTAGTCATCAAACTGTAAAAAATCATCTAGCGTCGTTGTTTCGTAAACTTGGGGTTGAAGATCGCACTCAAGCGGTTGTCTTTGCTTTACAACATGGTTTGGTAAGGATGCATCCTCTTGAAACCAAAGAATAAGGATAATTTATGAATGGCCGTCAAGAACAAAGCCCGTTAGAGATTGTAAAATCTTTGATTGAGCAAATCGAGCGACTCGTAGAGGAGTCCCGACAGGAACTGGAAGAAAGTGAACGGCTCTTAATCCAAAGTCAGCAAGAAGTCGAGAAGCTCAGTAAGAAGAATGCAATCATCACCGCTGAACTTCAGAAAATCCAATCTCACACGGATAATTTTTCGCGCCATGAGCTACGAATGGGATATGAAGCAGCCTTAGAGGCACAACAGCGATTGTACTTAATGTCTGGAAAAGTTGAGAGAATACAAAGCCAAATTCAACGATTGCGATATCAACTGAGCTGGCTAGAAAATTTGCGCAATAATTTCGAGCACCTTCAGAACTACTTTGTGGGCTATAGCAAAAGCTTCAACCCAGGTGAGGGGATTGAGATGATCATCCAAGCGCAAGAGGCTGAGCGTCAAAGGCTTTCGAGACAAATGCATGACGGTCCAGCGCAAGCGCTCTCTAATTTTATTCTTCAGACCGAAATTGCAATGCGTTTATTTGAGATAGACCCGGTGAAAGCAAAAGAAGAATTAGAAAGCCTCAGGCTTTCAGCCACGCAAGCATTTCAAAAAGTGCGCGATTTCATTTTTGAGTTGAGGCCAATGATGCTAGATGATTTGGGGCTAGCTCCAACCGTGCGCAGGTATGTCGATGCAATGCAGGCTACCCCTGGTGTATCCATTCAATTATCCTTGAGCGGGATGGAAAGGCGTTTAGAACCTTATCTAGAGGTTATGATCTTTCGTGCTATTCAGGAACTATTGGGAAACGCTGTGCGCCATAGTCAGGCAAGCGAAGTACGGGTTCATTTGGACCTCGGCGATACAGCAATTAAGGTGATGGTAGATGATAACGGGAAAGGATTTGATCCCGAAATATTAAAAGCGCGAACTAATATGGGGATCAAAGTGATTCGCGATCGGGTGGAGATGTTAGGAGGAGATTTTCAATTAAGTAGCCGAATTGGTGAAGGAACGCGAATCGCGTTTACGATACCTCTTCGTGAGGTTCTAGAACTAACATAATTGCAAGGTTAATTTCATAAATTGGATATTGCAAAAAAATAAAAGATTCCGTATAATGTGCATGAGTACTTGATAAGAGTATTNTCTTAGAGGAAAGGAGGTAAAACGCGATGTTGTTCGCCCCGAAAGAGAAAGGTCAAGGCCTTGTGGAGTATGCGTTGATCTTGGTTCTTGTCGCGATCGTGGTCATTGTTATCCTCGCGCTCCTTGGGCCAGCTATTGGCAACGTCTTCAGCCGCATCGTTAGTGCAATTTAATTTATTTGTAGGGCAAATATTCAGTTATTCATAAAAAAACCCTGGTGTCAAACCAGGGTTTTTGGCATCTTTGTTGCATTCCTCTTCCTCAAGGTACGGTGATTCTATAGCCAATCTCTACGAAATCGGGTACATTCATCTAAGAGGACAGGTACGGAACTTAACATGATGTTATTAATCGGTCTTAAGTTGCTAACAAAACTGTATAGCGTTGGGGTAACAAATTTTGCTATCTCAATATATAATACGATGAGTGAAGAACCGCCCAATTGTACCCGAAACTTATTTTAGTTATTGGAGGCGATCATGCGACGAGGAAGAATTTTCTTTCTGCTTGCCCTAATTGTATTCTTAGGGTTAGTGGCGGTTGTGTTGGTTTTCATTCGTTTTCGTCCTGCAATTACCCCACAACCATCTCCGGTTACTGAACCGACTCCAGTCATTGATGTAGTCAATGTATTGGTCACAACCCAAAAGGTGCCGCGAGGATCCGTGATCACGCGGGATGTGGTTAGCTTAATCCCAATCCAGCGGCAATTTTTTCTTCAAGGCATGTTCTCTGAAATAAAAGATGTAGAGGGCCGTCTGGCACGCATTGATCTTGAAGCTGGTTATATCTTAATGGATAATATGCTAGCAAATAGCGCGGAAGAATTGTCCAAAATGGGTTCCGATATTGCCCTATATATCCCACGCGGAAGTGTTGCCGTTGCTATCCCAATCGATCGTTTGACCAAGGCTAGTTACCCTGTCCAGCCAGGCGATCGAGTCAATGTTGCAGTGGTTCATGCGTTCGTCGATATTGATACAGAATTCCAGTCCATATTGCCGAATGTATCAGGTATGGTTTGTCTCCCTGGATCTAATCCTACATCCTGTGAGGCAACTGCACCCATAACTGCCGATATAAAAGTAGATGAGAAACCTGAGGGTATAGGAGATGTTGGCAGGAGAGATAATATCCCGGGGTTTGATGTGCCTATCCTCGCGGTACCTTCTGAGTACCAACGGCCTCGGCTTGTCGCACAAGTCATTTTACAAGATGTCACAGTTTTGAGCGTTGGGAATTATGCTGCATCACTCATGATGACTGAACAAACTCAACCAGCGGCGCAACAACCTACTGAACAAGCTCCTCAGCCCCCAAATCAACAGACACCACAACAACCACAACAGTCAAAGCCTCTCCCAGAATTTGTGAGCATAATTGTCAATCCCCAAGATGCGTTGATGCTCACCTATCTTATGGCAAATGGAGCACAATTTACTTTTCATCTACGATCCGCAGGAGATAATTCGCGCATCCAGATTGAGGCTGAGACTCTGCAGCATTACTTAAATAAGTACAATATTCCGATACCGGTCAAATTGCCATTTGGACTTGAGCCCCGTGTGGATTCACCTGCGATGCCTGTGATCACCATACTTCCAACTCCAACGCCGAATCCGTAGTCATAGAGGCATATAAATAATGGCGGCACCTTCTGAAAAGATCCGGGTAGTAATTGTCGATGATATTGCGGAAACGCGTGAAAACATCCGCAAGTTGTTGCAATTCGAAAAAGATGTTGAGGTTGTTGGTGCTGCTCGGACTGGTAAAGAAGGGATAGAAGTCACCCGACAAACCAAGCCGGATGTGGTGATCATGGATATCAACATGCCTGATATGGATGGGATCACCGCAACCGAAGCCATTCGCCGCACAAATCCTTTCACGCAAATCGTTATTCTTTCAGTACAAGGCGACCCAAATTATATGCGTCGTGCCATGCTAGCTGGAGCGCGGGATTTCTTAACCAAGCCGCCAACCGTTGATGAATTAAGTGCAGCAGTGAAACGAGCGGGCAAAATGGCTCACGAGGAACGAGATAAAATGCCAAGTCCTGCTCAGCCTGGAGTGGGTATGGCAGTGGGGGGAGTGAGCGCTTATGATGGAAAAATCGTTGTTGTCTATAGTCCAAAAGGAGGGGTGGGAACGACTACCTTAGTAACTAATCTTGCTATCTCGTTGTATAGCCCTGAAACCCCTGTTGTGATTGTGGACGCTAATCTTCAATTTGGTGATGTTGCTGTATTCCTAAATGAACAAGGGAGGAATAGTGTCGTTGATTTAGCACCCCGCGTGGATGAATTAGACCCCGAAGTGGTTGACAGCGTCTTGTTAGTACATAAAGCTTCCGGTGTCAAGGTGTTAGCAGCTCCCTTGCGCCCTGAATATGCTGAGAGTGTCACCGGAGAACAATTTGCCAAAGTCTTACAATTCCTCCGAAGAATGTTTGCTTATGTTATCGTTGATACATCCACATATTTGTCTGATGTTATATTGTCGTCAATTGATGTGACGGATTTGGTCATTTTGGTAACGACGCAAGATATTCCCGCTATTAAGAATGCTCGAATCGCTTTAGAAATCCTCGATGTGCTAAACATCCATCGGAAGAAGGTTTTATTTATCCTAAATCGTTACGATAAACGAATCGGAATAACCCCCGAAAAAATTGGAGAGAGTGTCAAACAAGAGATTGTTGCCACCATTCCTTTTGATGAAAGAACGGTAATTCCCTCGGTCAATCGAGGGATACCTTTTATGTTGGAAGATAAATCAAAACCAATTGCCAAAGCAGTTCTCTCTTTAGCAGAAGTTGTACGTCAGCGAATTCACGAGGTTGCAGATCTTGAGATAGAGACAAGGAAAGGCTACAGTGCTTTGTTTGGTAAAACAAGTCGTTAGGTGTTGGAGTTGGAAAGATGTCTTTACTAAAAAGGATTGAGCAAGGTCAAGGGAATCTCCCTCCGAATGGAGATTTAGATGCAAAGAGCCGTTTATTAGCTGTTCAGGCTCGGCGGGTGACACCAACGGTAGCCCCACAGAGAGACACTTATCTGGATCTGAAAACCCGCGTGCAGAATCGTTTACTTGCAGAACTTGATCCAGGTATGGACATCAGCCGGGTCAATGAAGTAAGGCAGACTATACAAGAGTTGTTTGATCAAATCTTGGGTGAGGAAAATATCGTGCTTTCTCGCCCAGAACGGCATCGCCTTTTTGAACAAATTGCGGCTGAAATTCTGGGGTTTGGGCCTTTGCAACCTTTGCTTGAGGATGAAACGATTACCGAAATCATGGTCAATGGTGCGAAGAATATTTATATAGAGCGTAATGGAAAGATCCAACGTGTTCCAATGACTTTTGAAAGTGACGAACATGTTATGCGCATCATTGATCGGATTGTTGCTCCGCTAGGGCGGCGGATCGATGAATCAAGCCCGTACGTTGATGCGCGATTACCGGATGGATCTCGCGTAAACGCAGTGATTCCACCGATATCCTTGGTTGGCCCTACCATAACAATTCGAAAATTTTTCAAGAATCCGCTTACTATTGAGCAATTGATTCAATATGGATCGATCACTCCAGAAGCTCTACAATTTTTGAAGGCATGTGTTGAAGCGCGGCTGAATATCGTAATCTCTGGCGGTACTGGTTCAGGTAAAACCACATTATTGAATATCCTGTCTCAATTCATTCCGAATGATGAGCGCATAATTACGATCGAAAATGCGGCAGAGTTGCAACTTCGCCAGGAACATGTGGTTACTCTTGAGTCACGGCCACCAAACATCGAAGGTAAAGGGGAAGTAACCATTCGGCAACTTGTTATCAATGCTTTGCGGATGAGACCAGATCGGATCATCGTTGGTGAAATTCGTGATGAAGCTGCTTTGGACATGTTGCAAGCGATGAACACTGGGCATGATGGTTCAATGACAACGGCACACTCGAACTCGCCCCGCGATACCCTAGCGAGAATCGAGACGATGGCTTTGATGGCTGGAATGGATTTGCCAGTGCGTGCCATACGGGAGCAGGTTTCCTCTGCTATCGATCTGATCATTCACCAGGAAAGACTGCGCGATGGCTCTCGTAAGGTCGTTAACATCACAGAAGTTAGTGGGATGGAAGGGGATGTCATCACGCTAACGGATATCTTTGTCTTTGAACAAAGCGGATATGAAAATGGCAAAATTATCGGCCGCTTGCGCGCAACGGGATTGCGTCCAAAGTTTATGGATAAAATTGAGGCTGCTGGAATTCACTTGCCAGCCTCGATTTTCGGAATTGGAGATCGACGGCGTTACTAAACATAGAGGTTAGTATGGATCCTCTGATCTTAATTCTGCTTGTGGGTGGAGGGATTGTAGTTGTCCTTGTGGTCATGGGATTCGTTGTTACCTTGACCAGCGAACAATCCTTGGTCGAAGAGAGATTGGGTCGATATATTGTAGACCGTGAAGAGGCGCAGAGAATAAAGAGAGAAGAGAGAGCGACGCCCATAGGGGATTGGGTCAATGAAAGAGTGTCCAAATCGAAGTGGGGCTCCAGCATTTCCAGGGATCTAGCTCGGGCTGACATCAAGATGAAACCCGGCGAGTATATTGCTCTAGTTATTATCATGGTTATTTTTGTTGGAAGTTTGGCATATTTCTTCGGAGGAAGAAATATTATCTTCACCCTGTTGGGAGGGTTACTAGGGCTATGGTTACCTAGCTTTTATATCAAGCGTTTACAGAGCCAACGTTTGAATAACTTCAATAATCAATTAGCGGATATGCTTAATTTGATGGTAAATGGGTTACGAGCAGGGTATTCCACGATGCAAGCGATGGAAGCTGTAAGCAAAGAGATGCCTCCGCCAATTTCCGATGAATTTCGACGGGTTGTTCAAGAGATGCAGATTGGTATTCCAATGGAGGCGGCTTTGGACAACTTGTACCGACGAGTGCCTAGCGATGACCTTGATTTGATCATTGCTGCGATTAACGTGCAACGTGAAGTGGGAGGCAATTTGGCAGAAATTTTAGACACAATCTCATATACAATTCGCGAACGGGTAAGAATTAAGGGGGAAATTCGGGTGCTAACTGCACAAGTTGTATATTCTGGTCGTTTCCTAGCAATGATGCCGTTCTTTATTGCGATTATCCTCTGGTTGGTTAATCGTCCATATATGATGCAATTTTTTAATCCTGGAATTCGTATTTTTGGGATTACAATGCTTGTGATTGGTGCATTAATGATTGCATCTGGGTATTATGTAATGATGCGCATTGCAAACATAGAGGTCTAGGTTTGAGAAAGGCGGTAAGCTATGGAACTCATTCTAGTCGGTGTGATCGGATTTATCTTGGTTGGGGCATTGTTATTGGTCGTTGTGGGCCTTCGTGACTCCAATCGAGGAGATCCTCTCCAACAGAGATTAGAGGAATTTGCCGCAAGAGGAGAGACTGCTACTCTTGAGGAGATTGAACTTTCCCAACCATTTTCAGAACGTGTTCTAGTACCATTGGCGCGCCGCTTAGGTGATTTTGTAACCCGCTTCACACCTCAAAATGCTCTGCAGATCACTGCACACCGCATTGAGTTGGCTGGTAA
>JAOAHK010000211.1 GCA_026415275.1 Anaerolineales bacterium | reverse complement strand
AACAAGGATGAGGGTATAAAAATTATCTATGGACATCTGTCAAGAGCAACTATAGTTAAGGGAACAAAAGTAAATACGGGAGATTTAATGGGATTTGTTGGGTCAACAGGCGAGAGTTCAGGTCCCCATTTACATTATGAAGTCAGAAAAAACGGTCAGCCTATAGATCCAACATCATTTACTCTATGAGGAGTTTGCCTATGAGCTTAATTACTTGGTCAGAAGAATTCTCGGTAAATATAAAAGAGATTGACAACCAACATCGCCAACTGATCGAGATGATTAATCAATTACAACGAGCGATGAGAGAGGGGAAAAGCGCAACGGTTCTCAACGACATTTTACAACGCTTAATCGATTACACCGACTACCATTTCAGCACCGAAGAACGCCTCATGGAAGCGTATAATTACCCCGGATACGTACATCATAAAGCTCAACATGATGCAATGAAGCGGAAAGTCCAAGAATTTCAGCGACTTTATCGGCAAAACCCGACAGGCCTCTCCGTCCAACTATTAAATTTTCTAAAAACTTGGTTGAACGATCATATCCTCAACACCGACAAACATTACACCCGTCACCTCAACAATCAAGGAGTTACATAATCTTTATTGGTCAGCACGCCTAAGAATTTTGTAAGGCATTTTTTTATGTAAAGTTTACTTAGATTGACAACAATTTGTGATAGGATACGGCTGGGTGCACAACCAAGGTATCCCGCTCCAGATGGCATTTTGAGAGAAGGAAACGTTGAAAAATCACTTATGAACACTCGCTTCGACATTACAGAAGAAGAACTCCCGATTTTTCGCGCTGAAGCCGAAGATCAATTGCAGATACTCGAAGAAGGCTTGGTGGAATTAGAACGCAATGCTGCCGATCGTGACTTGGTGCAGGCTCTCTTTCGCGCAGCGCACACGCTCAAAGGATCAGCAGGCATGATCGGGCATAAGCGCATGGTTGACCTCACCCACGCCCTCGAAACCGTCCTCGACGGTGTGCGCAAAGAAACCTTACCCCCATCGCCCGAATTAATCGATGTTATGCTGGAGTCATTAGATAGCTTGCATCAATTGCTTGATGAGGTCGGCAACGACGAATTAAGCCCTGTAAATGTAAGCTCATTGGTTGCTCAGCTCCAGCGATTAGGGGGTAGTCAGAGCAGCTCCGAGTCTGTACCAAAGGCACCAACCAAACCAGTAGAAAAACAAGCTCTGAAACAAACGATAACAAGCCCAGCTCCTCAAATCGCTCAACCGTTGAACATTACTGTAAAAATCAGCCAAGATAGCATCGCTTCAGCAGCGCGCGCTATGCAGGTTGTCCTCGCTCTACAGGAATTGGGAGAAATTTTGGAGCTGAATCCACCCCTTTCAGTCATTGAAAGCGCAGCGCCGGTGCCTACCCTTACGGCAATCTTTCAAGCCAAAAAGCCACTCTACGAAATCCGCAAATCGCTTAGTATGATCTCCGAGCTTGATGAGATCAATATCGAAGGTGAGATTATCCAAGATGAAACACAGAAAATACTACCTTCTCCAAGCAGTGCCACGGGAGAAAAAGAGGCACGGCGCTCTTTAGGAGAATTACTCATCGAGCATGGCTTGATCACCAGAGAACAACTCCAAGATGCCCTTCGCATCCAGCAAGATAGTGAGGGGCCTTCAAAACCCTTAGGACAGATTTTGGTCGGAATGGGATTAATCTCCCAAGAGATCCTGGATGAAATGATCGCTGAGCAATCGGCCCAGAAAAAAGCACCAACCGCACCGGTTGCTGATTCAGAAACTCCCGAAAAAGGGCGGACAAAAGTAATCGACAAAACCGTTCGCACCAGCGTGGAGCGGCTGGATAACCTGATGAACCTTATTGGGGAGTTAATCACCGATCGCAACCGCATGTACCAACTGCGTCGCGAAATGGAAGCACTCTATCGTGGTTCCCCACAAGTCGAAGCACTCTCAGATACGATCATCCATGTGGGGCGCATTACGGATCTGTTGCAATCCGAAGTGATGTCAATCCGGATGCTCCCGATCTCCAATGTGTTTAACAAGTTTCCCCGCTTGGTGCGTGACCTTGCCCGCAAAGCAAACAAACAAATCGACTTGGTCATCCGCGGCGAAGACACTGAACTTGATCGTTCGGTGATTGAAGTCATCAGCGATCCACTTATCCATTTGATTCGTAACGCCGTTGATCATGGAATAGAACCGCCAAAAGAGAGAATCGAAAAAGGCAAACCTGAACGAGGGGTGATTTTGCTGACTGCACGCCATGAACAAGGTAGAATTTACATCACGGTGGAAGATGATGGGCGAGGCATTGATATCCAACGTGTCAAACAGAAAGCAGTAGAGAAAGGTCAATTAACCCAAGCTGAGGCAGACGCATTGAGCGACGAAGAAGCGGTCGAGTTGATCTTTCTCTCTGGCCTCTCTACAGCTCGAACAGTCAGCGATGTATCTGGGCGTGGTGTGGGGATGGATATCGTGCGCGCTAACATCGAACAACTCAATGGGAATATCCAAGTGGAGACATGGCAAGGCAAAGGGACACAATTCACGATTATCTTACCATTGACGCTTGCCATCGTTCCCACGCTATTGGTCAAAGTGTCTGGGTCTACCTATGCCATCCCCCTCGTCACGGTTAACGAGACACTGCGAATTAAGTCCAAAGATATTCAGACCGTCAATGGAAGGCCGGTCATCAACCTAAGAGAACATGTACTGCCAGTGTGTAATTTGGCAGAAGTGTTTGCATTACAACATCATGAAAACCACAAACAAAAAGAAGGTTACGAATATGTGGTTGTCGTGCGTTCCGGTAAGACACAACTAGGCTTGATTGTAGATGACTTAATTGGTGAAGAGGAAGTTGTGGTTAAGTCCCTCAGCTCGGTGATCGGTGAAGTCGTGGGAATCTCAAATGCAGCCATTTTGGGAGATGGACAGGTTGCTCTGATCCTTGATGTGCAAGGGTTGATTAAGTTGGTTACTTCTTGGAGTGAACGCAGCAGCCGCTTCGAAAAGGTGGCGGTTTGAACAGAGGAGAAAGGTCCGATGGATGAGTCATGTGCCAGAAAGTTTCAAAACATTTTAGCCAACATGGCAAATATCGGAATTCATAATGCTGCCAAGGGAATGTCTGCCATGGTTGGCGAGAATTTATCTGTGACTGAGCCAACGGTTACTGCCGTGCCATTTCACAAAATTCCCACCCTCTTAGGAGGTCCAGAAATCGAAGCAGTCGGTATTTACCTACGCGTAGAAGGATCAATTCCAGGGCAGATCATGATGGTCATCCCTTATCCGAAAGCCCTTGAATTAGCTGACCTGATCATGGGAGAACCCCCAGGAACAACCACCCAACTCGGTGCAATGGAAAGATCGGCACTGGCAGAACTCGGTAATCTCACAGGCTCCTTCTTTCTAAACGCCATCGCGGATCAGGCTGGCTTACCAGCCCGCCCTTCGCCGCCAGCGGTGATTGTTGATATGGTCGGCGCGATCATGGATATCATCATTGCTACCACTGGTTTCCTCTGTGAAGAGGTGCTGATGGTACAAGCCAAATTCCTGCGAGATGGTCGGGAAACCCAAGCCGACTTTTGGCTGATCCCAGATCAACACACGATTGAGACCATCGCCAACCAAATTGAGGAAGACAATGCAGGATAGTTTAGCCGTTGGTTTGGGCGAATACAAAATCAGCCGCAACATCACTGATGTGCTCGTAGCGTATGGGCTTGGATCATGCGTTGGAATTGGCATGTATGATCCCCAACTCCGCTTGGCTGGCTTGCTTCATGCGGTACTCCCTTCTAGCCCAAATGGCATTGCAGATAAAAGCGCAAAATATGTCACTTCAGGAATCGAAATTCTCCTTGGCGAAATGATCAAGGCTGGAGCCATACCCTCCCGGCTGATCGTCCGGATGGCAGGAGGGGCAAATATGCTCACTGCCCCAGGCTTTTCAAATACCTTCAATATCGGGACAAGAAATGTTGAAGCAGCACATGAGATGCTTCAACGTCTCCGCTTGAAACTTGTCAGTGAGGAAGTTGGTGGCACAATCGGTAGGACGGTGCGTTTTTATGTGCTTGATGGTCGAATGACCATCCGAACAGTTGGAAATCAGGAGAGAGAAATTTAAGTCTTTCTAATTCTCGAAGCGAAAAGGAGATTGACTGAATGGCAAAAATACTCGTTGTGGATGATGCAGAATTTCTGCGAGTCAGAATCTCGAAGATGTTAAGCAGCGAAGGACACGAAATCATCGAAGCCGAAAACGGCGTCAAGGCGGTGGAGACCTATAAACAGGCACGCCCAGATGTTGTCCTCATGGATATTACTATGCCAGAAATGGATGGGCTGACCGCCTTGCGTGAAATCCGCAGCTATGATTCCTCTGCAAAAGTCGTTATGCTCACTGCGCTTGGGCAAGAATCGGTTGTTTTGGAAGCCATTAAGGCTGGAGCGCGTGACTTTGTGGTGAAACCTTTTGAAAAAGAACGTGTTTTGAGCGCAGTAGCAAAGCTGGTCGGATAAGCGTTGAGTCAAGATGACGTTTCCCAAACGCATCACTTCCAATTCCTCAAACTCAACGGATAGCAGCGCTGAGAAACCTGTTCGCGTTCTCGTGGTGGATGATTCGGCATTTATGCGCTACACGCTAGCGCGGCGCCTAAGTGAAACGCCCGGGTTTACCGTTGTGGGATCTGCTCATGACGGGAAAGAAGCGCTCCAAATGATCGACAGCCTCAAACCCGACGTGATCACGCTGGATGTTGAAATGCCGCACATGGATGGAATCACCACTTTACGGCAAATTATGGCAACTCGACCAACTCCAGTGGTGATGGTGAGTAGCTTGACCACCGAGGGCGCACGGGAAACGATTCAAGCACTAACCTATGGTGCGGTAGATTTTATCGCCAAACCCGAGTCCAAAGCCAATGTCGAACAAATTATTGAGGAGTTGGTGACCAAACTCCGCCGGGCTGCTAAAGCGAGGGTGTATCCCTTGTCGACCGCAATTCAGGCACCTTTACAAACACCCACTGTTACTGACATCCCTCAAAAGAAAGTTCGCCCACTGCGCGAGAAAGATAAAATTGTAGTCATCGGTGCTTCAACTGGGGGACCAAGAGCGCTTAATCAACTCATCCCCTGTCTCTTATACACATCTCC
>JAOAHK010000210.1 GCA_026415275.1 Anaerolineales bacterium | reverse complement strand
GGTTTACCTCGTTCCAAGATGACCAATCTTGAACGAGAAATTATTGACATGGAAGTGATGCTCCGCTCCGCCTGGTTGTTGGTGATCAAGGCAGTTTGGATGGCGGATAACCGCAAACCCAATCCTCTTGAGGCTTCGATGGCGAAACTGCGTGCCGGGGATATTGTGACCAAGATCACCCAAAAAGCTCTAGAGTTAATGGGTCCTATTGGATACTCACGGGATTACCTCTTGGAAAAATGGTTTCGTGATGCAAAGATCACCGATATTTACGAGGGCACCGGACAAATTAACCGCTTGGTGGTCGCGCGCAATATCCTCGGTTATTCAGGGCGGGAGTTGCGCTAGGACAGGAAGGAGGCAAGATGAAATACCATATCAAACATGCGGTTGTGATCGGCGCCGGTACGATGGGGGCAGCCATCGCTGCCCACCTTGCCAATGCTGGCGTAAGGGTAACCTTGTTGGATATTGTGCCAGACCGCTTAACACCCGAAGAAGAGTCCAAAGGGTTGAGCTTGTCCAGCCCTGAAGTGCGCAATCGGATTGTGCGCGAGGGATTCGAGCGCGCTCTAAAGTCTCGTCCGGCTAGCTTTTTCACCGGTGATCACGCCAATCTGGTGCGCTTAGGCAATCTAGAAGACGACTTCGATAGCGTCGCTCAGGCGGATTGGGTTATCGAGGCGATTATCGAAAATCTAGCCATCAAAAAGCGGTTGATGGAGCGTATCGATCAGGTACGTTCTCCATATTCCATTGTTAGCACGAATACGTCTGGAATCCCCGTGACTTCGATCGCCGAGGGGCGTAGCGAAAGTTTTCGCCAGCATTTTCTAGGCACGCACTTCTTCAACCCGCCCCGTTATCTCAAGTTGCTTGAAGTGATCCCGACCAAAGATACTTTGCCCGAAGTAGTCGAATTTATCAGCCACTTTGGCGAATATCATCTTGGGAAGGGAATTGTGCTGTGCAAAGATACGCCGAACTTCATTGCTAATCGGGTGGCTTTTGGCTCGGCGGCTTTTGCTTTGGATTACATCTTGGAGAATGAATACACGGTCGAAGAGGTGGATGCCATTACCGGACCGCCGATCGGCAATCCCAAAACAGCGACTTTTCGTTTGATGGACTTGGTTGGGATTGACATCTGGGAGCATGTCGGACGCAATCTCGCTCCAGCAATTCCTCACGATACCCATGCGCTCAAGTATCTTAATTCAGAGCGGGTCAACAAGCTGATTCGCACCCTTGTCTCGGAAGGACGGTTGGGTAATAAAGCAAAGCAGGGTTTTTACAAGGAAGTTCGCCAAGCGGACGGAAGCAAGGAATTTTGGTCGCTCAACCTAAAAACACTGGAGTATGAACCGCCGCAAAAACCGCGTTTCGAGTCGATCGGGAAGGTGAAAGACGAGGAAGATTTAGGCAAGCGGCTGAAGACTTTGATTGCAGCACAAGATCGTGCCGGTCAGTTGGTGCGGGCGTTGACCTACCAAAGCCTAGCTTATGCCTCAGAGCGCATTCCCGAAATTGCCGACACACCCAAACCAATCGATGATGCCATGCGTTGGGGGTTTGGACGCGAGGCAGGCCCGTTTGAAACCTGGGATCTCTTGGGGGTAGCCGAAACAGCGCATGCAATGAAAGAAGCAGGTTTTCCTCCGGCAGGTTGGGTGGATGAAATGCTTGATAACGGTTGTCCAACCTTCTATCAGGTGGAGAATGGCAGAAAAGTTGGCGTTTACCATCCAACCAAGAAAACCTACGAGCGCATTCCTCCGCATCCCTCCGCTATTGTCCTTGCCGAACAGAAAAGCGCGGGGAAGCAACTCAAAGTTAACCCCGGCGCCAGCCTGATCGATCTCGGCGATGGCGTGCTGTGTGTGGAATTTCACACCAAAGTCAACGCCTTAGATGACGATATCTTCAACATGATCCTCGAAGCCATGGATCTGGCGGAAAAAGACTACGAAGGAATCGTGATTGGCAACGATGCTGAGCAATTTTCAGCGGGGGCGAATATCTTTATGATCGTAATGGCTGCTCAGGGCGGCATGTGGGATACCTTAGATGCCGCCGTGCGCAAGATGCAGAGCATGAACATGCGCATGCGCTATTTCTCGAAACCAATCGTGATTGCCCCGGCTGGGTTAGCCATTGGCGGTGGCTGCGAGGTAATGATGCATGGCAGCCGCGTGGTCGCCCATGCCGAACTCTACAGTGGACTAGTAGAAATTGGTGTTGGGGTGATCCCCGCTGGGGGAGGGACGAAGGAACTGGTGCGGCGCATTATAACTCCTCCGATGCGGACGCAAAACACTGAAGCGCTGCCTTTCTTGCAGCGGGTCTTTGAGACAATCGGCATGGCGAAGGTGGCAACCAGTGCAGAAGAAGCGCGCCAATATGGTTTCCTTTCTGCGGTTGATCGTGTGGTGATGAATCGAAGCCATTTGTTAGCCGAAGCCAAGCGCGAAGTGTTGCATCTTGCCGCCGATGGTTACCGCCCTCCCTTGCCCGAAAAGGTCTACGCTGCCGGTCGCGATGCCTTGGCTGCGCTGCGCGTTGGGGTATATATGATGAACCAAGGCGGATATATCACCGATCATGAACGCCTGATCGGGGAAAAATTAGCCTATGTCATGTGTGGCGGGGAGCTCAGCCGCCCAACCTGGGTGGATGAACAATACATCCTCGATTTGGAGCGAGAGGCTTTTCTCTCTTTATGCGGTGAGGATAAGACGCAGCAGCGCCTCTGGCACATGCTCCAAACGGGGAAGCCGCTGCGCAATTAGGTGAGCGTATAGAACAGGAGAAACTAGGATGGCTGTAAAAGATAAATTTCGCACTCCCGTGATTGTAGCTGCTGCCCGAACAGCGGTTGGTAAAGCCAAGCGGGGCAGTTTAGCGACTACCCGCCCCGACGAACTGGCAGCAGCCGTTGTTCAAGGTTTGCTCAAGCGCGTCCCAGCCCTAGAACCGCAAATGATCGATGATCTCATTCTGGGATGTGCCTTTCCCGAAGGCGAACAAGGGATGAATATCGCCCGCTTGGTTGGCTTGCGCGCCGGCTTGCCCGCTTCGGTGTCAGCAGAGACCATCAATCGCTTTTGCTCTTCTGGTTTGCAGAGCATCGCTCATGCTGCTTTTGCCATCATGGCGGGACAGTTAGAGGTTGCGATTGCCGGCGGTGTGGAGTCGATGAGCATGGTGCCGATGACCGGTTTTAAGTTCTCGCCGACTCCGTATCTTGCCCAACATCATCCTGAAGCGTTTACCAATATGGGGTTGACCGCCGAAAATGTTGCCGCAAGATATGGCATTTCCCGTGAAGATCAGGATCAGTTTGCTTTGCAGAGCCATCAGAAAGCAATCCATGCTATCGAACAAGGGTATTTTGAGCAGCAGATTGTTCCCGTCGAGGTCAACAATCTAGAACTTGACGAACAGGGCAAAACGAGAAGTACAACGTTTGTCTTCAAAGTTGATGAGGGCCCGCGCAAAGATACCAGCTTAGAAGCGTTGGCAAAATTGAAACCTGCCTTCAAGGAGGGCGGGACCGTGACGGCAGGGAACTCATCCCAAATGTCCGATGGCGCCGCTGCAGTGATCATCATGTCCCAAGCTAAGGCGGAAATGTTGGGCTTGAATCCTTTGGTGAGGTTTGTTTCTTTTGCCGTTGGAGGGGTGCCACCGGAGATCATGGGCATTGGTCCGGTTGTTGCGATCCCCAAAGCGTTGAAGTTAGCTGGATTGAGCTTGGATGAGATCGGCTTAATTGAACTAAACGAAGCCTTTGCAGCCCAATCTTTGGCGGTGATTCGGGAATTAAACTTAAATCCAGATGTTGTAAATGTAAACGGCGGCGCCATCGCGTTAGGACATCCCTTAGGATGTACTGGAGCGAAGCTCACAACCCAATTGATTTACGAAATGAAGCGGCGTGATGTACAATTTGGAATGGTCACAATGTGCATCGGCGGCGGTATGGGTGCAGCCGGTATCTTTGAAAATTTACCCAATTGAAAGGAGTGAAAAATGGCAGAGTTTACTGTCCAACAGCTAATCGACAATCATCCTAAAGCGTTTTTGCCCGAAAAGGCACAAGGCGTGAACGCTGTAATCCAATATCGCCTCACTGGGGAAGAAGGCGGGGATTATATTATCACGATAAAAGAGGGCACCTGCAGCGTAGCCAAAGGTGTTGCAGAGAATCCAACGATGACCCTCACCGCAGATGCTCAGGATTTCAAGGATGTCCTTCTCGGCAAAGCAAATGGAATGCAGTATTTCATGCAGGGAAAGCTCAAGCTATCCGGTGACCTGAACCTAGCGATGAAGCTAACTCAATTTTTCAAGATGGGTTAAGTGGAGGAGACCTTTTGCGGTGAGTCAGTAATTGCTCAAAGAAACGCTGATCCTATTCATCTGGTGAGGAATTCCAATCAAGCAGACTACCGAAGTCGACTCTGGCTTCGGTAGTCTGTCAGTGAGTCACAACTTAGGATAACCTTCTTCGATTGGCAAGGAAAAGTCGCGCGACCACTCATTCCAAGAACCGAAATAGATTTTGACGTTGGGAAATCCCGCCAATTTCAAGGCAATATACATATTTGAAGTGCGCGCACCCTTAAAGCAGTAGAGGTAGACAGGTTTTTCAGGGGTGATGCCTGCGCTTGAGCAGACCTCAAGGATTTCATCGGGCGACTTGAACCAGGGGATACCGTCCTTGATTTTCATCATGCGATACCATTCGATCCATTTGGCGTTGGGGATGCGTCCTTTGCGGGGGCAATAGTCATAACCATAAGGAGAAGAGTTGGCTCCAATCCACTCTGCGTAGTCTCGACAATCGACGATTTGGATGTTGGGATCATCAACGGCTGCCACCATCTCTTCTGCTGTAATGAAAATATTCGCCTGAACCTGAGCGGAAAAAGTTGACTTAGTAACTTCTGGTACTTCCTGAGTTGTCGGGTAATTTGCTTGCTCCCAAGCTCGCAAACCGCCGTGCAGGACATGGACGTCTGCCACGCCAAGATATTTCAAGATCGTCCAGCCACGGCAGGAGCGGCCATAGCCATTGTCCATAGCGTCTTCATAAACAACGACCGTGTGGTTTTGTTTTAGACCGATTCTGCCAAATAGGCGGGTGAAATGGTTGATCATCGCGGGAAAACCGCCATTGCCGCGCGTGCATAGATACAGGA
>JAOAHK010000209.1 GCA_026415275.1 Anaerolineales bacterium | reverse complement strand
CAACACGAGGAATGGCAATATGTGATGCCCTTGCTCAAAGCCGGCGCTTCAGGTTTTATCCTCAAAAAAGCCGCCGGGGCTGAACTCGTCTCGGCAATCCGGTCGATCGCCAAAGGCGATAGTTTTCTTTACCCACCTGTAGCCAAAAAGGTGCTCGAACAAATTCAAGGGAAAGATCAAGCCGAAGGAAGCCATCCGAAGGAGTTGACCCAACGTGAGCGGGAGGTGTTAGCTCACATCTTGCGTGGGGAGACCAACCGACAGATCGCCCATCAGCTAGGCTTGAGCGTCAAGACAGTAGAATGGCACCGCAGTAATTTGATGGAAAAGATCGGGGCTAGATCGGTTGCCGACTTGGTGCGCTATGCCATCCAAAATGATTTGAATGTGTGGTTGGATAGCCAAAGGACTGCGGATTGAAGGCGCTTCTTTGCTCTCTTACCCCGTAATTACCCTAGCCTTCAATTAGGGAGATTCCCAACTTGATTTGTGAAAAAAAGCATGTTAAATTTGGCGTTTAATCACACCCAGCGATGAAGTGTTCCCATTCACCTTAAACGTTGTTATCTGTCGCATCCGAATTGAACTGGTTTTTGCGAATGAATTGCTTCGATTGCCTCTGGAGCGCCTCTGCAATGCACAAATCCAAGGGGGAGGGAGACTGTTCGGGTTTTGTCCCCTTAACCATTCAACTCAAACTCATCGATTGTGTATTGGTGGATAGCGTCTTAAACGCTTCACAAACTTATCGCATCAAAAAGGAGAGAAGATGATGAAAAAACGGTTTTGGTCATTTGTTGTTAGTATCTTGGTCTTGAGCTTGCTTCTAACCGCTTGTGGCGGTGGGGCAGCCACACCGGCAGCGCCACAAGAAGCAGCTACGCAAGCACCCCAACAAGGGGCAGCTTCCGCGGAGGACACTATTATTATTGGCGCTGCGCTGTGTTTGACCGGCATCCAGGCGCCTTTGGATGAACCGGCCTTGCGCGGCGCACAGTTAGCCGTTGACGTAATCAATGAGAAAGGCGGCGTTTTGGGCAAGAAGGTTCAGTTGATCAACTTGGATGGCAAAAGTGATCCGGTCACAGTTGGCAACGTTGCCGTGCAGTTGATTCAGCAAGGCGCAAAAGCCATCATCACCCCATCCGATTTCGACTTTGGCAGCCCAGCCAGCCGCGAAGCACAGAAAGCGGGGCTTGTGGGTATCTCGCCAGCCGCCTCCTCCCCGCTGTTTAGCTCAACCGTGTTGGGCGACAAGCAATTCACGATGTCGATGTGGAACACAACCATGGGCGCCGCTGCAGCCGAATATGCCTACAACGTTTTGGGCTACCGCTCGGTGTATGTTGTCACCGATACGTTTATTGACTACACCAAATCGCTCAGCCGCTATTTCATCGTTGCCTTTAAGAACTTGGGCGGCGAGGTGATGTTCGAAGACACCTACACCCAAGGAGCTCAGGATTTCTCTGCTCAGCTTGCCCGCATTCAGGCGCTGGAGAAGAAGCCAGATTTCCTTTACATCTCATCCTATATGCCCGACTTGGGGATGATCATCCGCACCATCCGCGAAGCCGGCATTGACCTGCCAATTGTCGGCGGCGACTCCTATGATGACCCTGGCTTGTTTGAAGCGCTGGGTGCCGAATATGGCAGCAATATCTACTTCACCACCCACAGTTGGGTCAGCCCGGATACCTCGCCTGATATGAAGCAGTTCTTGGAGTACTATAAAGCGAAATACGGCAGCGACCCGGATGCGATGTGGGTGGTCACCGGTTGGGATGTGGTCAACATTCTGACCAAAGCCATGGAAATTGCCGGCTCCACCGATGGCGCCGCAATGGCAAAGGCGATGGAGGATACCGAATGGAACCTGCTCACGGGTAAATTGGATTGGTCCGATGCTGCTTCGGGTCATGAGACGAACAAAGAGTCGGCGATTGTTATCCTCACCGAGGGCAAGCCGTCCTTCTGGGGTTGGTATCGCCCAGCGGTCATCCCACCACCGTAAACCTGAATCGCTCAAAAACAAACTAGGCAGGGAAGCTCACGCTTCCCTGCCTTGACCTATTGAGCGCAGCGAAGGAAGTCATCATGAGTGATTGCCGGTCTGAAAATTCAAAAGCGGACGAACTGGTTATTCAAAATGTCACCAAGAATTTCGCTGGCTTACGCGCCTTAGACTCCGTGAGCCTCACCCTCAAACGCGGCGAAATCTTGGGGCTAATCGGACCCAATGGTTCGGGGAAGACAACCCTGATCAATGTGATCACCGGTCTGTTGCCGCTGGATGGAGGGCGGGTGTTTATCGGTGAGGTTGAAATTACCAATAAGCCACCGTATGAAATTGCGCGCGCCGGCTTGGGGCGTACCTTTCAGACCATTCGCCTGTTCCGGGAACTGACTGTGATGGAAAATGTAGAAGTTGCCGCCGTGAGCATGGGATGCTCGCGCAAAGAAGCAAAGCGGCGGGCTTTGCTTGCCATCGAAGAATTGGGGCTAGAAGATTGGATCGGACGTCTGGCTGGAGAATTGCCCTATGGCTTGGAAAGAAGAGTGGAAATCGCCCGAGCGTTCGCTTTGCAGCCCAGTTTCTTGCTCTTGGATGAACCCGCCGCAGGCTTAAACGAAGAGGAGAGCGACCAACTCTTAGATATGTTGGCGCCCATCCCGGAGCGCAAAGGCTTAGGGTTGCTGATCGTTGACCATGATATGCGCTTGATCATGCGCTTATGTCATCGCTTGCACGTTTTGAGCTACGGAAGGACCATCGGTGAAGGAACACCGGATGAAGTGCGCCGCATACCGCAGGTCATCGAAGCCTATCTCGGCAAAACGGCTGTGGGAGGATAACGATGCTTAGCGTTGAAAATCTCCATGCCTCCTACGGAGCTATCCTAGCCCTCAAGGGGGTTTCGATTGCGGTCAATGAGGGTGAATTGGTCGCCCTGATCGGCGTCAATGGCGCGGGGAAATCCACGCTCTTATCCACGATTGCCGGGGTTCTCCGCCCGCTTGCAGGAAAAATCATCTTCCGCGGGGAGTCGCTCATTGGCAAATCCCCCGAAGAGATTGTGCGCAAGGGCATCTCTTTGGTGCCCGAAGGGCGCGAAATTTTTTCTAGTCTGACCGTTGAAGAGAACTTGCGCATGGGGGCGTTTGTGCGGAACAATCGCCTTGAGTACCAACGCGACTTGGAAACCATTTTTGCCCTTTTCCCAATTCTCAAGCAACGGCTTCATCAACTGGGTGGCACCCTTTCGGGGGGTGAACAACAGCAGCTCGCCATTGCCCGCGCTTTGATGAGCCACCCTTCGTTGCTCATGCTCGATGAACCTTCGCTCGGCTTAGCCCCAGCTTTGGTGGATCAGATTTTTGAATTGATCACCCGCCTCCACCAACAAGGTACGACCATCCTCCTAGTTGAACAGAATGTCGATCGCACGTTGCAAATTGCCGATCGGGTTTATCTCTTGCAAACCGGAAAAGTGAAGTTTAGCGGCACAGCCGCAGAGGTGCGTCATCAAGGGGAAGTCGAGAAAGTCTATTTGGGCGGAGTAGAGTAAGGAGGTCGATCTTGCTGAGTGTTGAATTTTTGCTTAACGCCATTACGCTAGGAAGTTTGTGTGCCTTGCTGGCTTTGGGGTTGGTCATCGTCTATGGCATTCTCAAGTTGGTGAATTTCGCCTATGGCGAATTAATCATGATCACCGGTTATACCCTTTACCTGCTCAACACCTCGCTCCAGTTGCCTTGGCTGGTCATGGCTTTGGCTGGAGTCTTGGTTGCCATGTTCACCAGTTATTCCACCGAACTGGTTGCCTTTCGCCCGGTGCGCACCAAGTCGCTCACCGCCATGTTGATTACCTCATTTGCGGTGAGCACACTTTTGCAAAACGCAGCTCTGTTGCTCATATCGCCTCGCGCCCGAGCGGTGCCTTTGCCCAAATTGTTCTCCGCTAGTTTGACAGTGATGGGCATCGCCATCCCATGGCGCAACATTCTCACCGTCGTCACCAGCTTGGTCTTGCTCATCGCCCTGACGGTCCTTCTCAAGAAAACTATACTTGGCATTGCCCTGCGCGCCGCAGCGGATAACTTTCGCATGACTCGCCTGATGGGCGTCCCGGCAAACGTGGTGATCTCGAGCGCCTTTGTGATCAGCGGCTTGCTGGCGGGCATTGTGGGCTTGTTCTGGGTGGGCAGAACCGCTTCGGTGACGCCCACGATTGGCGGCGGACCCTTGCTCATCGCTTTTGTTGCCACTGTGATCGGCGGGATGAACAGCTTGGTTGGCGCCGTGGTGGGTGGTTATATTTATGGGGTCATCTTTAGCTTCCTAGGGGTGATGTTACCCCAAACGCTGTTGGATTACCGCGAAGCCTTTATGTTCCTAGTTGTGATTTTGATCTTGCTCTTCCGACCCGAAGGGTTGATCCGCGGGGCGGGAACTGGGGAGCGTGTGGGATGAAACACGCAAACGCTGTACTCCTCTGGCTGAAGGGCCATACAACGCCTTTTATTCTCTCCATCCCCTTGCTCATTCTGGCGGGCGCCGTCCAAGCCTATGGAGACACCTTGCTCATCCGCATTGTGACGGTGTTGTTCATCAACTTGGTGATGGTGCTCGGCTTGCAGGTCTTTATGGGCAATTCGGGCATCCTCAATTTTGCGCACATCGGCTTCATGGGAATTGGGGCTTATACTTCGGTTTTATTCTCGATGACCCCCCAAGCCAAAGCGGCTACCTTGCCCGATTTATATCCTTTTTTGCGCCCCATCCATCTGCCGTTCTTGCCCTCTTTGTTGATCGGCGCCTTAGCCGCTGCATTGGTGGCTGCTGTGGTCGGTTACGCCCTGATGCGTCTCTCGGATGCTGCGGCGGTGATCACCTTGTTTGCCTTGTTGGTGATCATTCACACCATTTTGGTGCATTGGAGCATTGTCACCAACGGACCGCGCACCTTGTTTGGGGTGGATAATTACACCACCCTGGGCATCAGCACCCTGTTTGGCATCTTGGTGATCTTTATTGTCTATCTGTTCAAAGAGACTCCGGTGGGGTTGAAACTGCGCGCCACGCGCGATGACCGCTATGCTGCCGCCTCGATTGGGATTAACCTTGTGCAAGTGCGCTGGGCAGGTTTTGTCCTCAGCGCATTTTTAGCCGGCTTTGGGGGTGGTTTGTGGGCGCACTTTATCACCTCTTTTTCACCCTATGCGTTTTACCTCACTGAAAC
>JAOAHK010000208.1 GCA_026415275.1 Anaerolineales bacterium | reverse complement strand
CGCCAGCTCCGCGACCAGAAATAGGGTTTACGATAAATAAAGTTTTCATAATAAGGTTTGGTTCTTTGGAGGAAGATAGATCATAAAACCACGCTCAGAATGACGATTATACCTAAAATCGAACAATAAGCGGAAAATATAAGGAGAGAGTGATTTTGAACATAACGAATAAGCCAATAGATAGATAGGTATCCAACAACAAAAGCTACCAAGCAGCCAGGAAAGATTACCGGTAAATAACCTGTTGGATTGGGTAAACGAAAGAAGTCAATTAACGAGATGACACCTGCACCAGCTAAAGAAGGGATGGATACCAAAAAGGCCAAGTCAGTGGATTGTTGGCGGTCAAGCTTTCGAAATAGCCCTCCTGCTATTGTTGCACCAGAACGAGAAATTCCGGGAAAAACGGCAAAGGTCTGCCAGAGGCCAATGATCAGGGCATCAAGAAATGTCAAGGAGTGAGCAGCCGAATTTGCCCTTAGGCGCTTTTCGGATAAAAACAACAGCACGGAGGTGACCAGCAAAGCCCCGCCGATCCAGAGAGGTTTTTGGAAGGCTTCTTCTACAAGATCTTTGAGAGGCAAACCCAGTATAACGACCGGTAAAGTCCCTAAAACCATAGCAATTGCAAGGTGGCTATCGGGATGTGCCCAATCGCGCTTGCCCAAGAAGTTAGTCAGAACCGATTGCAACATCTGGATCAAATCTTTCCAGTAATAGACAATGACAGCTCCCAGTGTGGCAAATTGAACTAGAATATTGAAAATAAAATCAATTTCAGGATTTACTCGCCAATTGAAAAAATAAGGCAATAGTGCCAAATGGGCAGATGATGAAATGGGGATAAATTCGGTCAGTCCTTGCAAAATGCCGAGAAGGATAGATTGAAGTAAGGTCATGGTGATGAAAATTCCTCTAGGATGAGATGGAACGATTGATCATAAATAGCGTTTCGTATTTCATGGGTCAGTCTGACTAAGGTATAGACATTATGGATCGAAAGCAAGGTAGATGCTAACATCTCTTTTGCGAGGATTAGGTGACGCAAATAAGCCCGCGAAAAATTCTGGCAGGTGTAACACTCACAAGTTTCATCGATGGGCCGAGGATCTTCGGCAAACGCTGCGTTGACCAAGTTGAGCCGGTCTTTTCTACGCAGGGCAGTGGTATGCCGCGCCAAGCGAGTGGGGAGGACACAATCGAAAAAGTCAATCCCGCGCGCAACTCCCTGAATAATGTCATACGGTGTACCAACCCCCATCAAGTAGCGGGGTTTGTTTTTGGGCAGGATTTCGTTAGTCAGGTCTAGGACGCGGAACATTTCTTCTTTTGTCTCTCCTACCGATAGTCCACCAACGGCATTGCCGGGTAGATTGAGAGAGGCAATGAACTCAGCAGATTTGCGGCGCAGATCTTCAAAAACTCCCCCTTGAACGATGCCAAACAAAGCTTGATCAAGGCGTTTCTTAGCGTAGATGCATCGCTCTGCCCAAGTATGAGTGCGTTGCATAGCTTGTTCGATAACCTCCCGATCGTAGGGATGTGCGCATTGGTCAAATGCCATAATAATATCGGCACCTAAATTTTCTTGTATGGTTATTGACTTCTCAGGAGTGAGCCGCTGAAAGGAGCCATCGATGTGGCTTTTAAACGTTACGCCATCATCGTCAATTTGGTTGATTTGGGCAAGCGAGAAAACTTGAAAGCCTCCCGAATCGGTAAGGATGGGCTTTTCCCAATTCATAAAACGATGCAAACCACCTAACCGTGCAATGCGTTCATCGCCTGGACGTAAAAACAAATGATAGGTATTTGCAAGAACTAGGGTTGCCCCGATCTCGTCCAATTGCTTTGGGGTTAACGATTTTACGGTAGCTTGGGTGCCGACTGGTGCAAAAACAGGAGTCTTTAGTTCCCCATGAGGGGTTGTGAAACAACCTGCTCTGGCATTTCCGTCTGTAGCTTCGATGGAGAAATTAAACATGGGTCAATGAAGAGCTGTCTTTCAGAATTTTTGGGTTATAGGATAGTCTAACCGTTTTTCCACAGTTTGAACTCTTTCAAGATTGAATCCCCGATGAACTCCCTAAGAATCGAATTATCTGGAATCAGGTTACAGTCTAGAGGCAAAAACCACTCAAGGAAAGCGAGCAGCCGCTTTGCCTCAATATATTCAGGGGTACCGTGTGGAACTTGGCGGAGGAGCGGCTCGGCGAGGGGTTTTAGAGCAGATAATTCGTACACTAGAGCAGAATTAAACATGACATCGGCGTTGTTTTGATAAGGGAAGATATATCTTTTTTCTCCGCGGCGCACGGACTCCCAAATTCGTATGGTGTGTTGGGCGTTATAACCACGCTCCCTCGAATCGCGGACAATCCGCCGCAGTAATCGTGTGTCTGTTGTTGATACTCGATTATGGCGGTCAAGATTCAACTGAGTTAGAGCAGAAACATAAATACGAAAGATTTGGTTTTCTTGGACAAACTGGAACAGTTTGGGGTTTAATCCATGGATACCTTCGAGGATAATCATATGATTGCGAGATAATTGCACAATATCACCCGGTGAACTTTTTCCACTCTTAAAATCATAGCGGGGAAGTTGCACCTCCTGACCGGCTATCAGTTTGGATAAATCTTTATCCAGTTGGTGCCATTTGAGGGCTTCTACCGATTCAAAATCGTAGTTCCCATTTTCGTCTCGCGGCGTGTCTTCGCGATCTACGAAATAGTTATCCATCTCCAGCGGGAAAGGAGAAAGTCCGCGGGCTAGTAGTTGAATTGCTAAGCGCTTTGAGAAGGTGGTTTTACCAGATGAGGATGGTCCGGCGACAAGGATGACCCGAACTTGGTCTTGTCGTTCCAAAATCATAGAAGCAATATTTGAGACCATTTGCTCGTGTAAGGCTTCAGATACAAGAATAATCTCAGCAGCTCGATTTGCCTCAATTGCATCATTCAACGCACCGACATTGCCAATGCCTAAACGCTCTAACCAATCCCCGTATTGGCGAAAGGCTTCAAGCAATTTAGAATAGCTGGGCAATGGTAACAATTGAGTTGGGGCATGCCGACGAGGAAAACGCAAAGTAAACCCGCCATCAGTTTGGTTGAGTGCAAACCACTTAAGATAGCCTGTAGATGGCACCATGTAACCGTGATGATAATCCCTGAATCCGTCAAGTTCGTAGAGGGTTACATAGGGTTTCCTGCGCCACTTGAGCAGGCGAACCATATCGTCAGCATTCATTGAAGCGAAGTATTGGATGGCTTCGTGCAGTGGGATTTCGGTGCGATTAATGGGGAGATCTGCCTCGACCATGCGCCGCATGTTTTCTTCTAACTTGACTAACTCTGTGTCAGACAAGGGAGGGCGATTGAATACCTGGCAAAAATAACCACCTGAGGAAACGGAGTGATCAATTGTTAGATAGGCGTCTGGATAAAGCTGATGGAAAGCGGTTTCGAGCAACATCGTCAGGGAACGACGATAAATCCGCATACCATCTGCATCCCCCATGGTGATCGGGCGTGCAGTTGAGTCACTCCTAATAGGGTAAGTCAATTCGCGGAGCTCATCATTGACGATAGCCCCAACGATTGGGGGGAGATTCTCGTCTTGCAATAAAGAAAAAAAGTCTTTGATAGGGGCGTTGCGTGGTCCACGAATCGTGCGTCCGTCTGGCAAGGTCACCTCGACGCTTTTGCGCGGTCTGACAAATGAAAAGCCCTGAATTTTTCCCATAAGCAATCTCAAACGGAAGATAATTTTACATCAGTTTCCGTGAGTTATTATTTTTTAATCTGTGTATATAACAGAATTAAGGGCAAGAAGAAGAATTTATAAGCGTGGTTCTGATTCTGCTTGTTTGAATGAAATCTTCCGCAGAGTAAAACACTCTGCGGAAGATTTCAAGATGATTAAGCTTCTTCTTCGACACTGACCCCACAGGAAAGAATCAAATCTTTAGCAGCCTTAACTTCATCCACTCTGCCAACGGGTGTACGGTGCGGCGCAGATTTGAGGTTTTCAGGGTTGGTGCGCGCTTCTTCCGCAATAGCGATTAGGGTGTCGGCAAAAGCGTCGAGAGTTTGTTTGCTTTCAGTTTCAGTAGGTTCAATCATCAAGGCTTCATGGACAATGAGCGGGAAATAGTTTGTTGGAGGGTGGAAGCCAAAGTCCATCAGTCGTTTCGAGATGTCGAGGGCACGTATTTCAGGGGCATCTTCCCAACGTCCCTCGGCAACAAATTCATGCATACAAATTCGGTCGTAAGGAACATGATAGACATGGCGTAGGCGAGCCAGCAAGTAATTGGCATTGAGCACGGCATGTTCTGAAACTTTGCGTAAACCTTCTTTGCCATGCATCAACATGTATGTATATGCCCTAACCATCATCCCGAAATGCCCGTGGAAGGATTTTACTCGCCCTATCGATTTGGGCGGTGTGTAGAAACCATATATTGGAGGTGTTTCTTCATCTCCTTCGTCAGTAATCGTGACGATGGGGGAGGGTAGGAAGTCGACTAACTGCGAGCGCACTCCGACAGGACCTGAACCTGGCCCGCCACCACCGTGGGGGGTGGAAAATGTTTTATGAAGGTTATAGTGTAAAACATCAATCCCAATATCACCCGGACGCATAATGCCGAGTAGAGCGTTCATGTTTGCCCCATCACCATAGACTAAACCACCGGCTTCGTGAACGATGTGGATAACCTCTTCGAGATTTTCATCGAAAAGTCCGAGGGTGTTGGGATTGGTCAACATGATACCCGCTAGAGTGTCATCACATTGTGCGCGTAATTCAGCTAGATCGACATTGCCGCGGGCATCTGACTTTATTTCAACCACGGTCATTCCGCTCATCGCCGAAGTTGCTGGATTTGTTCCATGAGCTGAGTCAGGAATCAAGATTTTGGTGCGTTTTAAGTCGCCTCGGTCTTGATGGTAAGCGCGGATGATGAGAATTCCAGTTAGCTCTCCTTGAGCGCCAGCGGCGGGTTGCAAGGTCACCCCAGCGAAGCCACCGATTTCCTTTAGCCACTCTTGCAAATCATACATGAGTGCTAGACAACCTTGCACCGATTGGATGGGTTGGAGAGGATGCACAGCGGCAAACCCCGGCTGTCTTGCCATTTCTTCGTTGATCTTGGGATTATATTTCATCGTACAAGATCCCAAGGGGTAATATCCTGTATCGATGGCGTGATTGAGCTGTGAAAGCCGAGTGTAACGGCGGA
>JAOAHK010000207.1 GCA_026415275.1 Anaerolineales bacterium | reverse complement strand
CTGCGCTTCCAATCCCCATTCCTTCACTCATTCATCATCCGTCGATAGAGTTTTTTATGCCAACACGGCTCAAGCATGCTTTCTAGAGGGTCGAAGATTAGGGGAAGATGAATTCCTTTCAAAAACATGTAACGAGCCCAGATTATATGCTATAATTTGTATCGTAAATATCAGAATAATACATCTAACCTGATCTTGCAGGTATCAAAATTTTCTAAGGAGGCTAAAATGGATAATGGAAATCATAAGACTCTAAAAAGCCCGGCGGGGCGGACATCCGTCAAACGCGGCACATCCAACCGCGATTGGTGGCCAAATCAACTTAACTTGAACATCTTGCACCAACATCATCCGGCTTCTAACCCGCTAGGCCCTGATTTCAACTATCGTGAAGAATTCAAGAAACTAGATTACTTTGCCCTTAAGAAGGATTTAGCGGAGCTGATGACCAACTCGCAGGATTGGTGGCCTGCCGATTGGGGTCATTATGGCGGTTTGATCATTCGCATGGCTTGGCACAGCGCCGGTACCTATCGCATTTTCGATGGACGCGGCGGAGGCAGCACGGGTGGTCAGCGATTTGCCCCACTCAATAGTTGGCCTGACAACGTCAACTTGGATAAAGCACGCCGTTTGCTTTGGCCGATCAAGAAGAAATATGGCAATAAAATTTCTTGGGCAGACCTGATGATCCTTGCTGGCAACGTCGCCCTCGAAACGATGGGATTCAAGACTTTTGGCTTCGGCGGCGGACGCGAGGATATCTGGCAACCCGAAGAGGACATTTATTGGGGTTCGGAAACCGAATGGTTGGATGACAAGCGTTACAGTGGCGATCGAGAACTGGAAACTCCATTGGCTGCTGTGCAAATGGGGCTAATTTACGTTAACCCCGAGGGTCCCAACGGCAACCCCGATCCGGTTGCTTCTGGGCGAGATGTGCGCGAGACCTTTCGCCGCATGGGCATGACCGATGAAGAGACGGTCGCCCTTATCGCTGGCGGGCATACCTTTGGCAAGGCGCACGGCGCTGGCGATCCAGCTTTAGTAGGCCCCGACCCCGAAGCTGCGCCTCTAGAAGAGATGGGCTTAGGTTGGAAGAGCCGTTATGGGACAGGTAAGGGATCAGATACAATCACCAGCGGCATCGAAGGCGCATGGAAACCCAATCCGACCCGCTGGGATATGGGCTACTTTGACATGCTCTTTGGTTACGAGTGGGAATTGACCAAAAGCCCAGCCGGTGCCTATCAATGGACGCCAAAAAACGTCAAACCCGAACATCTTATCCCCGATCCTCACGACCCAACCAAGAAATCCCCTCCTATGATGCCAACCGCGGACCTTTCACTGCGCTTCGACCCCGGCTTTGAACCGATTGCGCGCCGCTTCCATCAAGACCCTGAAGCCTTCGCCGATGCTTTTGCCCGTGCTTGGTTCAAGCTCACTCACCGCGACATGGGACCAAAGACGCGCTATCTCGGGCCAGAAGTGCCTACGGAAGACTTGATCTGGCAAGACCCCATCCCTGCGGTGGACTATCCATTGATCGATGCAGCAGACATTAAGGATTTGAAAGCTAAGATTCTGGCTTCTGGTCTTTCCATCTCGGAGTTGGTTTATACAGCTTGGTCGGCTGCTTCCACCTACCGTAATTCGGATAAACGCGGCGGCGCCAACGGAGCGCGCATTCGCCTTGAACCACAAAAGAGCTGGGAAGTGAACATGCCTGACCAACTTCATAAAGTGCTATCGACACTGGAGCGCATCCAACAGGAGTTCAACAGCGCACAGAATGATGGCAAAAAGGTCTCGATGGCAGATTTGATCGTTCTCGGTGGTTGCGCTGCGGTCGAAGCGGCTGCCAAAGCGGCTGGGTATGAGGTGGAAGTGCCCTTTACCCCCGGTCGCAATGACGCCCTTCAAGAAATGACCGATGTAAACTCCTTTGCCGTGCTGGAGCCATTGGCGGACGGCTTCCGTAACTATGTGAAAGGCAAACTGAATGTCACCCCAGAGGAGATGCTCATCGACAAGGCGCAACTGTTGAAGCTCAGCGCTCCTGAAATGACCGTGCTGGTTGGTGGAATGCGTGTTTTAGGCGCCAACTATGCTGGTTCAAAGCATGGTGTCTTCACCGAGCGCCCTGGCGTGTTGACCAACGATTTCTTCGTTAACTTGACCGATATGAGTGTCGAGTGGCAACCAACATCTGAAGAGCGCGAAACTTTTGAAGGGCGCGATCGCAAAACAGGTGAGCTGAAGTGGACAGCAACTCGCGTTGATTTGGTCTTTGGTGCCAATTCACAGTTGCGCGCCATCTCCGAGGTGTATGCCCAAGACGATAATCAGGAGAAATTTGTCCGTGACTTCATCGCTGCTTGGAATAAGGTCATGAACCTCGACCGTTTCGACCTCGCCTAAGATTTTCCCCTCCCTTGAGCCTCTCACCCCTAACTCCTCTCCCATAGGGCAAGGCGTTGGGGGTGAGGGCATATTTTATTTCTAGGTAGCTCAAATCCATCCCCGTTTGAGAAGTCTTCACTTCCCAAAACTCTCTTCTGGATGTAAGATTCTCTCTAGAGAGCCGTTCAGCTCTTGATTGGCTGATGGAAGAATATATTCTTGCTCAGTTATCTCAGATTGAGATCGAGAAACAAGTCAAAATCGTCTATGCCTGCGAATCGGGCAGCCGCGCTTGGGGATTCCCCTCACGCGATAGCGATTATGATGTTCGCTTTATTTATCTTCATCCGTTGGAATGGTATCTCTCAGTGAGTGAGAAGCGGGATGTGATTGAATACCCTCCACAGGAAAAAATGGATATCAGTGGCTGGGAATTTCGCAAAGCTCTGCGTCTGCTGCGCAAAACCAATCCACCGCTCATCGAATGGCTGGGATCACCCATTGTCTATCTAGAACGGTACTCAGTTGCGGCAGGGATGCGCCAACTTGCCAAAGAATATTATTCCCCAGCAGCTTGTCTCTATCACTATTTGCATATGGCGCGGGGGAATTATCGTGACTATCTCAAAGGCGAGACAGTGTGGGTGAAGAAGTATTTTTACGTGCTACGCCCGCTTCTGGCAATGCGCTGGATTGAAGAGGAGCGCGGAATTGTACCCACCGATTTCAACGTGATGGTCAGAGAGCTGGAATTGCCCCATGAGTTGAAAGATGCCATTCAGCAGCTTATTGAAAGCAAAAAATCCGGTGAAGAGTTGGATCGCGGTGCGCGCATTGCTACCCTGAGCGATTTTGTTGAAAGCGAATTGGCGCGGTGGGAAAACAAGGAAATTCCACCTCGCCCATTCTTCCCTGAACAGATGGAGGAGTTTGATCGCTTTTTCCGCAAAAGTCTTGCCGAAGTGTGGCAAATTGAACTGCCAATCTAGCGATGGTGCCATCCCCCCTGCTGACGAGGAAACAATCGGGGCTTCTCAGCGAGGAGGGATATCTGACTTCTGAGACTTATCGGCATCACAGGGGCGGGGCGGATGCCTGCGGAACAGTCATCGACCAAAATCTTCGGAAATTGGCGAGCTAACCCTGCCAGTTTTTTGTCTTTTCCGCTATCTCCTCTTTAGGAGTGTTTCCTGGGGCTAGTTAAGTTTGTTTTTGGACAGCCCCATTCCAACCCGTGCTTCCCACGCCCACTGGGAGATAGATTAGGCGAGGGCGGATTTTGATAGGCTCAACCCAGCAGGTTTCGATATACTCATCACCTCGCTAATCACCCTGCCAGTCACTCTCCAAGAGGACTGTACCACGCTTCCGAACGCTATCCATTCAAGGCGCGCTGAAAACACTCGGAACATGGGGGCGAATTTGAGTCTACTCCCACTCAATCGTCGCTGGCGGTTTGCTGGTGATGTCGTAAACGACACGATTGACGCCCTTGACCTCGTTGACAATGCGGTTAGCCACGCGGGCTAACAGGTCGTGGGGCAGCCTTGCCCAGTCGGCAGTCATAAAATCTTCGGTGGTGACTGCCCGCAAAGCAACGGTCTCTTGATAGGTGCGCTGATCGCCCATCACCCCCACCGATTGCACGGGCAAGAGCACGGCAAAGGCTTGCGCTGTGCCTTCCACTTGATCCTCCGTGTAACTCAGGCGGAGATAGCCAGCTTTGCGCAATTCTTCGCTAAAGATTGCATCCGCTCGGCGCAGAATTTCCAATCGCTCGGGGGTTACCTCGCCCAGACAGCGCACAGCTAAACCAGGACCTGGAAACGGTTGGCGCCACACAATTTCGGGTGGCAAGCCTAGTGCTTCACCAACAATGCGCACTTCGTCTTTGAAGAGATAGCGCAAAGGCTCAACCAGTTGAAACTGCATATCAGCGGGGAGCCCACCGACGTTGTGATGCGTCTTGATGCGCTGCGCTTGGGCGCGGTCGGGTGCACTCGATTCGACCACATCGGGGTAAATCGTCCCTTGCACCAAAAAGGGCGGCATGCCCACCTGTCGCGCTTGTGCTTCAAAGATGCGGATAAAGGTTTCACCGATAATCTGGCGTTTGCGTTCGGGATCGGTGATGCCCTTCAACGCGCCAAGGAAGGTTGCAGCTGCGTCCACAACGATTAACTCAATCCCCAAATGGGTTTGCAGGGCTTCGCGCACCTGCCGAGCTTCCCCCTGACGCAGCAGTCCAGTGTCGACAAACACAGCAATCAATTGCTCGCCCACCGCCTTCTGCACCATCGCAGTCGCCACGGTGGAATCCACCCCGCCGCTGACTGCTGAGAGCACCCGCTGATTGCCCACCTGTTGGCGCACCCGCTGGATAGTTTGTTCGATAATTGAAGCGGGCGTCCATTCGGGCTTGGCGCTGCAAATTTCCACAGCAAAGTGGCGCAGCATTTCTAAGCCCCTAGGTGTGTGGCGCACTTCGGGATGAAATTGGAAGGCAAAATAGCGGCGTTGAAAATCCGCCATGGCAGCAATTGGCGAGCGCTCACTGGCAGCAATAGCAACAAACCCAGGGGGCAAGATTTCAATGCGGTCGCCATGCGACATCCAAACTTGCTCTTCATTTTGGATCAAGGGATTAGGTTCGAGAGGTGCAATGCGGGCAAAGCCATATTCACGCTGGGGGGCAGGGTTCACCTTTCCCCCCAATTGATGCGCCAAGGCTTGCATTCCATAACAAATGCCCAAGACAGGCAAGCCGCTTTGGAAAACGTATTTAGGAATATATGGCGCGCCTTCTTCATAGACTGACGCGGGTCCCCCTGAAAGGATAAAACC
>JAOAHK010000206.1 GCA_026415275.1 Anaerolineales bacterium | reverse complement strand
AGGATGAGCTGCTCAAAGCTGCTGAACGTGTCATCAACATGGAGCGATTGATCAATGCTCGCTTCGGTTTTGACCGTAAAGACGATACTCTCCCCAAGCGTTTTTTGACCGAGCCGGCTCCGGATGGTCGTGGCAAAGGGCAAGTGGTGAATTTGGAAAAAGCTCTGGATAGCTACTATACTGCAATGGGATGGGACTTGAAGAGCGGCTTGCCCACCGAGGCAAAGGTCAATGAGCTTGGACTAGAATTCCTACTGCAAAAAGTGTAACCTTCACCCCGATTATGACGAAGTCCTTCTTCAAAAGAAGGACTTCGTTTTTTATTCGTCGAACGCTAGTACGAAAGCCATGCTTTTAGACCATTGGTGGTTTATGGTGATGAAATGGGTTGGGTGAATTTCTGGATGATGTTCCTAATCATCTGTACTAACCCTTCGAGCCCTTTTGCCGCCCATAAGCATTGAAAAGGTATTAGCGGGATGACGTAGCGTTGAAAGGGAATTGGGATAAAGATCATTTGGCCAATAGCTTGTAATACTGTTGCAAGAATCATTAGCCACACGATCCGTTTTTGAGTGAAAGGTAAATAGCGAGCTTGCAAAGAGGAAAAAGCAAAACCGAACAAACTCAAGAAGAAACAAATTGCCCCTCCCCACAAATTACGGAAAAGGGAGTGAAAGGGATTAGCGAAGTAAGCCTGTTCGGCAGCTTGGGTTTCTGCGAGGTAGTTCTTTAGATCGGCGGTTGCCGGTTTGGTAAAGCATAGATGGGCAATGATCCCGAAGGCGCGTTGGGGGTAGCTCTCCCAGACCAACTCCGCATCCACCCTGCGGATGGCAGCCACCTGTTCCTCGACCAGAGCTGTCCTCTCCTGCCAGGCAGCGATCGCAGCACGCACCGGGTTGCTCCACAAAACGGGATTGAGCGCTAGGGTCACAAGGACAAAGAGCACTCCGTAAGCAAATGCTTGCAGGAATTGCTTTCTGGGATTCGGATTGGTTTTGAGTGGAGCGACAAGCGCTATTCCAAAACAGAGAATGGCTAAAGGAGCGGTCGATTGTTTGGCGTTGAACGCCAGCGCAGCCGATATGGCGAGCCAAGATGGGCGATCCGCAAATCGTTGGATTGCCCATAAAGTCAACAAAACGCTAAAGAGCAAACCACTCTCCGCCATCGCGCGGCGGGTGTGCAACAAGACCAACGCATGGCTTGCCAGCAAAATCATCGCCGCCCAACCGCTTAAATTTCCACCGCCGGACTTAGCAACTTGAAACATCAGCCATAAACTGAAGGGAAATAGGAATGCCACGCTCCACCGACCTACTAAGAGTAATTTTTCTGAAGGTAGAGCGCCATTCGATTGGTTGGTTTGCCAATCTTTTGTCCAATCCCAATCGACTTGCGGGGGAGGGGTGCGTGCCAATTGGCGACCAATTCCGATCAACCAGCGCGCTAAAGGTGCGTCTCGCAGGCGATATTTCTGGCGCAGATCAGCCGATTGATTTGGGTCCCAATAAAGCTGGCTCGGATTGGCAACAAAACGTTCAAAATCGCCGCTCATGAAAAGATAAGTTTGCTCGTCAGGGTGAAAGGGGACACTGGGCAAGCCGGATAGGTAATAGATAGAAATAAGGAGAATGAATAAGAATAAGACAATTCTATGGGTGTGGCTCTGATTCATGAATGTTTCTTGGGATACAATAATTGAGATTGGCTTTCGTCATTCGATATGAGAGACTCAAAAGTGGCTTGGGTGATCCTTCTCGGTATCGCTGCGGTGCTGAAAACTGTTTTGCTGGTTTTAGACCGCTTTCCTTTCAACGCCGATGAAGCTATTGTAGCATTAATGGCGCGCCATATTCTCTTGAATGGGGAGCGCCCGATCTTTTTCTACGGCCAAGCTTATATGGGCAGCCTAGACGCTTTTTTGGTTGCAGGCGGATTTGCTTTGTTTGGTTTTCAGGTTTGGGTAATTCGGGCGATTCAGACAGTTCTTTATCTGCTAATCATCCTATCAACCTTGGCGTTAACCCCCTTGCTTTTTTCTTCATCTCATGCTCACGGCAGATGGTATAGCGGGCTCTTGCTGGCTGTCCCAACGGTCAATGTTACCTTGTATACAACCGTCAGCCTTGGAGGGTATGGAGAAGCCCTCTTGATCGGCAATTTGATTCTGTATCTTGGACTTAAGCTTCTTCGTTCTATGGAAAGCGGGGTTGACTCTCCATTTCTCTGGTTTTGGGGGGTTGGATTTTTTGCTGGTTTGGGTTTGTGGGTGAACGGTTTGACCGCTATCTATACTCTGCCAGTGATGATCGGCATCATCTACGCTTGGTTTCGAGCTCAAGGGATATTTGCCCTGAGAGAGGTCAAAGAAATTACCCTCGTTTGTCTGCTGATCGCCAGCGGCATTTTTGTAGGATCAGCACCGTGGTGGTTCTACGCGTCTCGTTATGGAATAGATTCGCTGATCAGTGAGTTGTTAGGTTCTGCAATAGCAACCTCACAAAGCAATTGGCTGCAGCAAATCGTTGCCAATTGTTTCTATTTATTAATTTTTGGGATTAGCGTAACGATCGGCTTACGCCCGCCCTGGGAGATTCGCTGGCTTGCATTGCCCCTCGCCCCAATTGCCATAGCGTTTTGGCTAGCCGTTGTGGGGTTGTGGACGCGTTTTCTCCTGCGAAGCAAGGCGTCTAGTGCGCTTTGGGTGTTGAGCGGGGTAGCATTTACGTTTATCCTCGCCTTTATTCTGACACCCTATGGGGGAGACCCATCGGGTAGATATTTTCTGCCTTTGTGGATGGTCTTGTCGTTGATTGCGGGTGAGATGGTTGCGAGATTTATCCCCAGAACTCACTACCAAATAGGATTAATTGGATTGGTAGTAGGATTTAACCTCTGGGGGGTGATTGAGTGTGCTATGCGCTACCCACCCGGGTTGACCACGCAATTTGACCCTGTTGCTGCCATCGACCATCGCCACATGCCAGATTTACTCCGCTTTTTGCAGGAAAGTGGAGAAACTCGAGGGTACAGCAATTATTGGGTTGCTTACCCGTTAGCGTTCCTTTCAGAGGAGAAGATCATCTATTCGCCTCGCCTGCCTTACCATCCCGATCTGCGATATACCCCCCGCGACGATCGTTATCCGCTCTATACTGAGCAGGTTGCAAAGAGTGAGCAGGTAGCTTACATTACAACCAAAAATCCGGCTTTAGACCAGTATCTAACCGAAAAATTCCAAAGAGCGGGGATAGAATGGCAAGAAGTCTGGATTGGGGATTACCATGTGTTCTACCGTCTATCGAGAGCAATCCACCCTCGAGAGATCGGTTTGGGAGATAAGTTCCCCTAGAAAAGCCTAAGCGGTAGAAAATTCTCCCCGCGCAACCGCTGCCCAAAAAAGAACTATCGAGCCAGCCACAGCGGCATTGTAGGAATGAATCTTGCCTTTCATGGGCAGGCGAATAAGCACATCACAAGTGCGGCGCACAAGGGGGCGGATACCACTACCCTCCCCGCCCACGACGATACCTAAGGCACCCTTCAAGGAAACCTGCTCAATCGATTGCGCTTCGGGCGTGTCCTCAAGTCCAACGATCCAGATTTCTCTTTGTTTTAGGATTTCGATTGCCTGAGCGAGATTGCTGCGAGCGATCAGCAGGTGCTCGCTGGCGCCGGCTGAGGCGTTCACAACCGCCGGGGTGATTTCAACGGTTTCCCTCAAGGGTAAGATGACGCCATGAACCCCCACCCCTTCTGCGGTGCGCAGCAGTGCGCCGACATTTTGCGGGTCTTGTAAAACATCGAGGAGAAGCAGGAAAGGTGTAGCTTTCCTTTCAGCGCTGCGGATGAGTATATCTTCGAGGTGCATATAGGGATATGGCTCTACTTGGAGGGCAACCCCCTGATGCGAAGGGTGGATTGAGTTCAATGCACCTTTGGAGACTCTATCCAAAGGGATATTTCTTTGATGCGCAAGGTGGAGGATTTCTGCCAGTCTTCCTTTGATTTGGGCAGTTTCGGAAACGAGAAGCCGATAGACTGCTCGACGCTTTGCAACTAGCGCCTCATACACCGCATTGCGCCCATAAAGCCATTCGCGGCTTGCCATCAGCGATTCAATTCTTCGATTTCATGCTTTTCAGCCAGGCGAGCGAAGATCATCCGTCCGGCGGCGGTCTGTAAAACTTTGGTGACGATCACGAAGACATTGCGATTGATATGATCCCGTCCATCTTCGACAACCACCATCGTGCCATCGTCTAGGTAGCCCACTCCCTGACCCGGCTCTTTGCCTTCTTGGATGATGTTGACATTCAAAGCCTCGCCTGGCAGGAGAATCGACTTGACCGCATTTGCCAGTTCATTGACGTTGAGCACCGCCACACCTTGCAGTTCTGCAACACGATTAAGATTGTAATCATTGGTTAAGATGGGGGCACGCAGTTGGCGGGCTAAGATGACCAATTTGTCGTCGACTTCCCGCACCCCTTCGACATCGATGTCGCTGATCCGCACGGGCAGGACAGCATTTTTCTGTAGTTGAGCCAAAACTTCCATACCACGCCGGCCGCGTTGGCGGCGCAGGCTATCGGGGGAGTCAGCGATAAATTGCAATTCGTTCAAGATAAAACGAGGAATGAGCAAGGAGCCCATCAGAAAACCGGTGCGCGCAATGTCGGCAATTCGCCCATCGATGATCACGCTGGTATCGAGTAAGATCGTTCGAGTGCTGTCACTCGGTTGCGGAACAGGCTCGGTTGGTGTTTTGGGGGATACATTGATGCGAAAGAGGGAGAGAATTTCGTTTTGGCGCATAATGAAAACCATTACGCCCAAATAGCTAAACAGCAAGGCGCCGATGAAAGGCAAGATGTTCCCAAAGGGTTCAGGGAGAAGGGATAACGGAAAAGCTAGCAAGGCAGCCAAGATCAAGCCAGCCATTAAGCCTAATAATCCGCCCAGTAAGGTCTGCACCGAGACACGACTTAGAATTGCTCGTAACGCCTTGACCGGTCGCGTGGTGAGGAAGGGGGTGATCACAAGTCCAGTGAGTGCCCCTACCAAGCCCATTAAGATTTGATAATAAAGCAAATTGTTCGGATCGCCTAAGCGAGCTACGGCTTCACCTAAATAGACACCAAGAATGGCAAACAAAAACATTCCGATAATATGGAAAATGAATTCTACGCTCATACGCAACTCCTTGATCAACGAACAAAATATTTGTCCGCTTCAAGCCTTGCGC
>JAOAHK010000205.1 GCA_026415275.1 Anaerolineales bacterium | reverse complement strand
AATTGCCCATCGCTAATTTACTTTGTATTAACCTACGGGTATAATCTACCCTGCTTTGGCCAAACCAATTGTATCTGTGATCATCCCTTGTTATAACGAGCAAGAGACAATTGCTTCGTTGCTGTGGGCAATTTATCGGCAGACTTATCCCATTGAACAGATCGAAGTCATTATTGCGGATGGGATGTCTACGGATCACACTCGTCAAGTAGTTGAAGCGTTTGTTGCTGAACATCCTGGCTTGGCTGTGCAATTAATCGAAAATCCTGAGCGTGTCATCCCAAAAGCCCTTAATCGGGCAATTGATCATGCGCGGGGTGAAATTATCCTTCGATTAGATGCACACTCAATGCCCAATGAGGATTACATCCAGCGATGTGTCGCTGCATTGGAGAAAAAATTGGGAGAAAATGTCGGTGGAATGTGGGAGATTGAGGCAGGAGAAAACACATGGATAGCTCGATCCATCGCAATAGCGGCTGCTCATCCTTTTGGTGTGGGCGATGCTCGTTATCGGGTTGGGGGGAAGGCTCAATATGTTGATACTGTTCCGTTTGGAGCATTTTGGAAAAGTCTTTTTGAAAGAATTGGAAAGTTTAATGAGAGTCTTTTGACAAATGAAGACTACGAATTCAACACTCGTATTCGTTTGAATGGCGGTAAAATTTGGTTTGATCCTGCGATCCGCACTAAGTATTTTGCGCGCAAGACCCTTGCAGAGCTAACTAAACAATATTGGCGCTATGGATATTGGAAAGCCAAGATGGTTCGCCTATATCCAAAAACATTACGGTGGCGGCAATTGTTACCTCCGCTATTTGTCTTTTCGCTGTTGATTCTTCTTCTCTTGGCACCCTTTTTTCCTTTAGTAAGGTTTGGGTTGGTTTTTGAAATTGGTTTCTATTTCTTAATCCTCTTCGTGGTTGGTGCAAAAGAGGCATTGGCTAGAAAGGCTTTATATCTCATGTTTGGACTTCCGATGAGCATGGCAACGATGCATCTGGCTTGGGGTGCTGGATTTTTATGGAGTATGGTCACCGCAAATGGCAAATGAACACGCTGAAATACCTTCACGACCTTGGCGGTTACGATTTTATGAGCGCCGACCCTTGTTGATTCTGGGTGATTTTTTCACTGCTTCGATTTCCTTTGTTTTGGCATTGTATTTTTGGGCTCAAAGCGAACGATTCCTAGGGTTTTCTCTTGAATTTGTTCAACGCAGGGTGCCCTGGTGGTTTTGGCTATTCCCGTTGATTTGGTTACTTTTGTTGGTTGAGTTATATGACTTGTACCGCGCTTCTGATTGGAGAGCAACTGTTAGGGGGATTGCAACAGCGGCGATTGTTGGCTTCGTTGTTTACCTAGTATTGTTTTTTTACTATGCGAATTCACCGCGTGCGATGCTGCCACGTAGGGGAGTGGCGACATTCCTTGTATCAGCGTCAGTATTAACTTTAGTTTGGCGCTGGGTCTATATTCGCATTTTTACCTTACCCCAATTCATGCGCCGAGCATTGATTGTGGGAGGGGGCAACGCAGGAACATTGATGATCGAAGTATATAACTCAATATCCCCGCCACCCTTTGTTATTGTGGGCGTCGTTGATGATGACCCCGAAAAGCAGGGAAAGGAAATACAAGGCATCCCAGTCATTGGAAACAGTGATAATCTGCTTGATTTAGTCAAAAAGCACGAAATCTCTGATATTATCGTGGCAATATCTGGGTCGCTAAATAGTAACATGTTTCAAGCACTGATCACCGCTCAAGAGAGTGGTGTGGAAATTACCCGCATGCCAAAAATGTATGAAAGGTTACTAGGAAGGGTGCCAATCCGAATTTTAGAAGCCGATTGGATACTACGTTCGTTTGTTGACGAAACCTCGGTGAGCATTTTCGATGAATTTCTTAAGCGATTGTTTGATATCTTGGGAAGCTTTGTCGGGATGCTGATTTTTCTGGTGACGTTTCCTTTTATTGCCTTAGCCATTGTCATTGATGACGGTTTACCGATCTTTTACACGCAAATTCGCTTAGGTCGGATGGCACGGCCATATCCTTTGATCAAGTATCGAACCATGCGACGGGATGCCGAATCGGACGGAAAGCCACGCTGGGCGCAAGAAAATGACCAACGGGCTACACGCGTTGGGCGCTTCTTAAGAAAGTCGCACTTGGATGAATTGCCTCAATTTATCAATGTACTCAGGGGGGAAATGAGCTTGGTTGGGCCTCGTGCTGAAAGGTTAGAGTTGGTTGAGTATTTTGAAAAAAGAGTTCCTTTTTATCGTGCCCGCCTTCTAGTAAAACCAGGTCTAACAGGATGGGCGCAAATCAACTATGGCTATGCTGCCTCGATCGAGGAAACAACTGTGAAGTTGGAATATGATTTGTACTATATCAAAAATCGCAATTTGCTGGTTGATTTGCTTATCCTACTCCGTACCCCCTCCACAGTGCTTGGTTTGAAAGGCCGCTAAGCATAACAGAACCTGATGAAATTTTTTAAGAATTACCTCCACTGGGATCAATATCTGTCGAAGTTCCCAAATGTTCATCTGTTGCAAACTAGCGCTTGGGGAAAGTTCAAACAATGTTTTGGTTGGGATGTATGTCATTTGGTTAATCATGATTGGGGTGCACAGATATTGGTAAAGCAGTTTTTGAAGATATTTCGCTTTGCTTATATCCCCAAAGGACCAGTGGGAAGTGAAGAGTCCCTGAAACAGTGGATAAATCAAACAGATATAGACGGGTTTAGCCTGTCTCTCATAGATCAAATTCGTTTATTTTGTCAGGAGAAGGGCATTGCCTTTGTTAAGATAGAACCGGATATCCTCCTGGAGGGAAAGGTCAGAGAGGATTGTCCATTGGGCTTTGTTACTAGTCAGCATTCTATCCAACCCCTAAGAACAATCTTAATTGATATTAGCTGTGGTGAGAACGAAATTCTTGCTCGCATGAAACAGAAGACTCGATATAACATTCGTCTTGCCGAGCGAAAAGGCGTCAAAGTCAAACCTAGTGAGGACGTTGAGCTGTTCTATAAAATGATGTTGTGGACCGGAAAACGAGATCGCTTTGGGATACACTCGTTGAAGTATTACGAACAAGTTTATAGAATCTTCAAAGAGAGAGGGGAATGCGAGCTTTTTATCGCCCTCTTTGAGGGCAAGCCAATTGCTGGGTTGATGGTATTTGTGCATGGACATCGAGCTTATTATTTTTATGGTGCATCGCTGGACGAACATCGCGAAGTAATGGCACCATACTTACTTCAATGGCAAGCAATCCTATGGGCAAAGGAGCAAGGCTGTACAGTCTATGATTTATGGGGTGTTCCCGATTATGATGAAGACTTTTTAGAGCAACAATTCGAGCGACGAAAAGATGGTTTGTGGGGGGTTTATCGCTTTAAGCGCGGTTTTGGCGGAACACTGGTGCGCTATGCTGGAGCGTATGATTACATTGCTTCTCCCCTTATCTATTCCTTATATCGCCTTTATAGAAGACAAACTGGTGCTCAATCATGATAATGGCAAATGAGTGGAATAAAATTGTTGCTTCGTTTCCGACAACCCATGTGTTACAAACCTGGCAATGGGGGGTGGTCAAGCAACAGTTTGGGTGGGAAGTGTTACCGAAAATTTGGATGGATGATAACGAGATTGATGCAGCCGCATTAGTGCTAAAGAGAAAAATTTATCTTCCGATTTTCGGAACCTTGGGAGCCATACTTTATGTGCCAAAAGGCCCTCTACTTAGGAATTGGCGAGATCGGAAGTTAGTTACACAGGTTTTGAGGAATTTGGAAAAGTTAGCGAAAGAAGAAAAAGCGCTCCTAGTCAAAATTGATCCGGATGTCGAATTTGCGCGAGGAGAAACCGACTCAAATTGGGTGAGCTGTACGGGAGCATTAGTGTCTCATGTGGCAGCAGAAGACTCCTTCCAAGGAACTCCTTTCATCGGCAGCAATGTTGTTTCTTTGCTCAAGGAACGTGGTTGGATTTTTTCGCGAGAACAAGTGCAATTTCGAAACACCGTAAACTTGGATTTGAGATATCCAGAAGACGAACTCCTAAAGCGAATGAAGCAGAAAACGCGCTACAACATCCGTCTGGCAGAGAAAAAAGGTATAAAGATTCGCGAAGGAGGAATTGAGGATATTCCACTGCTCTATCAAATGTACCGACAGACCAGCCAGCGGGATGGTTTCATCATCCGAGAAGAGTCTTACTATAAGACTGTGTGGCAGATCTATCTAGAAAATCTTAAGTGTTCCAACATTCGTGGATATACGAGAGAAGAAGATGATGAGGTGTATGGCGTTCGCAGTGAACCCTTTGCAAAAACTTTGATTGCTGAGTATGAAGGGGAACCGGTAGCCGGATTGGTATTATTTATCTTCAGGGATAAAGCTTGGTATATGTATGGAATGTCAACCGATCGGCATCGGGAAAAAATGCCCAATTATCTTTTGCATTGGCGGGCGATTCAGCTCTTACGCCAGATAGGCGTGAAGGAGTATGACCTATGGGGAGCACCTGATCGATTTGAAGAGAGCGATCCCATGTATGGAGTGTATCGATTTAAGATTGGATTCGGTGGAGAAACTGTTCAATATATAGGTGCATGGGATTTTCCGGTTTCAAGGATTAAGTATCGTTTTTACCAGGAAGTTTTACCAAGGTATTTGCGAATTCTGCGTCTTCATAGGAGGATTAGCACATGAAAGCTTCAATTTCTCATATACCACGCGTTCGAATTGCTAACTTACCCACACCGGTGGAAAAATTGACGCGATTGGCAACAAGAATCGGTCTCAGAGAACTTTGGATTAAACGGGATGACCTCACTGGTTTGGCGTTTGGAGGGAATAAGACAAGAAAGCTGGAATATCTAATTGCGGAAGCAAGCTCGCATGGTGCAAAAACTCTGATAACGGCTGGAGCTGTGCAATCCAACCATTGTCGTCAAACCGCTGCGGCTGCTGCGAAATTTGGATTCGATTGCTTGTTAGTCCTTACAGGTGATCCGCCTTCTCGATATAGTGGGAATCTTCTTCTGGATCATCTCTTTGGAGCGGAGATTGTTTGGTGCAAAAAGGAATCGAGAGAAGCCACTCTACAAGAGGTCTTTCAACGCCTTTGGCAAGAAGGTCGCAGGCCATATCTCATTCCTTATGGAGGCTCGAATTCATTAGGAGTGATAGCTTATGCTCAAGCCATGATTGAACTTGTTGAGCAAGGAGTCAATGTGGATTGGATTGTTTTCCCCTCTTCTTCAGGTGGAA
>JAOAHK010000204.1 GCA_026415275.1 Anaerolineales bacterium | reverse complement strand
CTATATGATCTGGTACTTCCTGAAGAAGTGCTGGGAGAAGGGTTGGTTATATCGCGGCGCCGATGTCATGCCGTGGTGTCCGCGCTGTGCCACCGGCATCAGCCAGCACGAGATCGTCACCGATGGCTATGCCGAGCTGACCCACCGCTCGGTGACCTTGCGCTTTCCACTGCGCGAGGGGCAAGCCTTAGACAGCCCGCCGCGCCGCGATGCGCAAAGCGGCCTTCCCGAAGCGCTCTTGGTCTGGACGACCACTCCGTGGACCTTGACCAGCAACGTGGCAGCCGCCGTTGGACCTGACTTGACCTACGCCAAAGTGCGCCAAGGCGATCAAATCCTTTATTTATCTAAAGGTACGCTGGATATGCTGCGCGGTGACTATGAGGTGTTGGGGGAATTGTCCGGCACCGCCATGGAAGGTTGGTATTACTTTGGCCCCTTTGACGACTTGCCCGCCGCGCAAAGCCGCGGTGGGTTTACCTCCATGCAGGAACTGATCAAAGATATTCCCTTCACCGCTGCCGAAGCTCACCGAGTGATCTTATGGGACGAAGTCGGTGAAACCGAGGGCACCGGCATTGTTCACATTGCCCCCGGCTGTGGTGCGGAGGACTTCCAATTGGGCAAGCAATTTGGCTTACCCATCGTTGCCCCCTTGGACGATGAGGGCTATTTTGTCGATGGCTTTGCTTGGCTAAGCGGGATGCACGTCTCCAAGGTTGCAACGCCGATCTTCGAGGATTTGGAACGCAAAGGGCTGCTCTATCACGTCGAACCTTACACCCACCGTTACCCAACCTGCTGGCGATGTAAAGAAGAGCTGATCTTCCGTCTGGTGGACGAATGGTTTATCAGTATGGGCGAGGTGTATGACAAACCCCGTGAACAACTCACCCCAGAGGAAAAAGCGCGCAGTCTGCGCTATCAGATCATGGATATCGTTGACCAGATCCGCTGGATTCCGGAGTTTGGTTACGCGCGTGAGATGGACTGGCTGCGCAACATGCACGACTGGATGATCAGCAAGAAGCGCTATTGGGGGCTGGCGTTGCCAATTTGGGTGTGTGATCAGTGCGGAAAGTATGAAGTGATCGGCAGTGAGGTTGAATTACAGGAACGGGCAGTTGCCGGTTTGGATATCTTCGATCATCATACCCCTCACCGGCCCTTCATCGATGCCGTCAAGCTGCGTTGCCCGGCTTGCGCTGGACTGATGAGCCGCATCCCCGATGTGGGCAATCCTTGGTTGGATGCCGGCATCGTTTCCTTTAGCACCTTGCGCTATCGCTCCGACCCGGCCTACTGGCGCAAGTGGTATCCGGCACATTGGATCAGCGAATCGTTCCCCGGGCAGTTCCGCAATTGGTTCTACAGCTTGCTGGCGATGGCTACGGTCATTGCCGGTGAGCCGCCCTTCTTGGAGAACTTCGGCTATGGCACGCTGCTCGCCGAAGACGGGCGCCCAATGCACAAGAGCTGGGGCAATGCCATCGAATTCAACGAGGCAGCCGACAAGATGGGGGTGGATGTGATGCGCTGGTTGTATTGCAACCACAAGCCTGAAAACGACCTGCTGTTCGGCTACCATCGTGGTGATGAAGCCCGTCGTCGGTTTCTCATCCCCCTATGGAATGTTTATACTTTCTTGGCAACCTATGCCCGTCTAGACGGTTGGGAGCCGACCTTTGAGTTTGACCCGGCTTACCCGGAAGGAAACACACCACAAAGCGACAACCTGCTCGACCGCTGGATTCTGACTCGCCTCAATCAAGTAGTCCCTGTGGTTACCTCTGCTCTTGAAAACTCCGATAGTTTAACGGCAACCTTGGCACTGGAAGCCCTGCTTGATGACCTGACGAACTGGTATGTGCGCCGCTCGCGGCGGCGTTTCTGGAAATCGGAACAAGATCAGGATAAAGGGATGGCGTATGCGACCCTCTATCATGTGGTCGTGAAACTCATTCGACTCCTGGCGCCGTTCATCCCCTTTGTCACCGAGGCGATCTATCAAAACCTGGTGCGCAGCGTGCGCCCAACGGCTTATGAGAGTGTGCACCATACGTCTTGGCCGCTGAGCGACGAATCAGCAGTGGACACTGTTCTGGAGGAGCAAATGGCGCTGGCGCGTCAGATTGCCAGCTTGGGCTTGAGTGCGCGCAATTCAGCCGCACTCAAAGTGCGTCAACCGCTCGCCAAGGTTCTGGTCTATGCCGGCAAGACCAAGACCCTGCTGCCTGAACTGGTAGAGATCATCAAGGATGAGTTGAATGTCAAAGAGTTCGAGTTTGTGGAGAAAGCCGAGCAGTTGGTGACTTATCAAATCCTGCCGGATAACAAGCTGCTTGGCCCCAAATATGGCGCGCAGTTCCCCAAAGTGCGCGCCGCCTTAGCCGAAATGGAAGCGGCAAAAGTGGCAGCGCTGGTGCAAGCCGGGTTGAATGTACCGCTTCAAGTGGATGGACAAACTATCGAGTTAGAGCCGAGTGAAATCCTTGTCCAGACCAAACCTGCGGAGGGCTTAGCGGTTGCCTTCGATAAGCTGGCAACGGTTGCCATCGACACCAACGTAACCCCAGAACTGCGCGCCGAAGGTCTTGCCCGCGAATTGGTGCGGCGTATTCAAGCCATGCGCAAAGAAGCTGGCTTCAATATCGAAGACCGCATCAGCACCTACTATCAAGCTGACGAGAGGTTGGCAGAGATCTTCCGTACTTGGGGTGATTACATCAAAGCCGAGACGCTGACGGTCAATCTCCTTTCTGAAACCCCGCCGCCAGATAGCTATCAGGAGAACCATCAAATCGATGACAATCAGGTGTTGATTGGGGTCAAGCGGTAAGAGAGTGGTTGTTTGAGGAGGATGTCCAGCAATCATTTGTCTGTTCAAAGCGTAAGAGGCAGGTCAATCTCTTAGAGTGGTGGAAAAATACCGCAGTTCTTGTGTCGTGAGAGAAAGGCATCCGAAATCGAATGAGGTTTCGGATGTCTTTCTGTTGCAGGTGTTTTCATCTTTGGATCGTTAACTCACCCTTGACAAATAATACAAATGAGATTATATAGGTAAACAATAGGATAATTGGCAGAATGAACTCTCCATAAATACGCCTCCCATTTTCATTTTGCCCCACGTTTTTCTCTAATAAAAAGGATCATTATCTAAATTATTCCCTCTTGATCCGGAAAGGAATCAAACGATGCGCCGCTTGATCTTGGTTTTTTCTGTTGCTCTTGTTCTTATTGGGACAATCTTCGGCATATTTCTGACCGTAAGCGGCCAGGAAAGCGATGGGACGGGAGATCCGGTAATCGTTCGACAAGAAACGCAAGACGGAAATATCCGTCAAATTACCTCCCCAAACCAAAGTTCACCCCTTGCGGAAGATAGCCCTGATATCGGTTTTATTGACTCGCCCACCGCAACTTGTTATCAACCCGATGCTAAACAGAATATTTGCTATATTAATTGGTATTATCTTTCTGTCAGTGCAACTCCCTCTTATATGATTGCAATGACCGTTACCTTGAACGCAATAGGAAATGTTGCTTACACACAAGGTTTTTTCCAAACCTCTTTGTATATCCCCCATACCATGTACGACCGTGGATTCAAAGTCGAATGTGGAGCTTTAGGGTCGGGAGGAAAGCCTGGTTTGGGTAGAGTTTACTACTACACAATTGCTGCAGAAGATAGTGGTAACTTAAAGACTACAAATTACGGCGCAGTTTATTGTCCGGCATTTATCCCCTAAACCGTTCCAGATGAGACGAAACAAGAACTTTGCTATTTTGAGCTTGGCATTCGCGTTGCTGTTGGCTGTCGGTTTATGGACATCTGTTGGCGCTAACGGTTTATCTCGATCTTTCTCTCCAATTCTAGCCCCAACTCCGCTCCCTGTTTATCCTTCTTATGGGGAAAATCCCGATTTATCTCAGCCCCAAGGCAGCGGCTCAATCGATAGCCTTTCTCCAACTTGCGTTAACGCTGTACCCGGCAGTGGAGTCTGTTACATCAATTGGTATTCTGTGCATCTCAACGTAGCCCCTTCCTATATCGTGACGATGACCTTTTCGATCGACAACCGACTGCGAGCAAATATGCAGGGGTTCTTTCAGCATGAAATCAGCTTGAACCACCGAATGTTTCAGCCGGGTTTTGGGGTCACTTGCGGGTTTCCCAAAAGCGATTCTCCCACTGCTCTCGGAAACACCTATCCGTATGCGATTCGCGCTCGCGATTCCAGCGGCGCGAATTACAGCAATTCTGGGCAAATTACCTGCCCTGCTGACGTTATTCGCCTGTATTTGCCGCTCATTACGAGATAAAATTAAGTTATAAATTATGTGAGCTCGGGATAAACTAACCCGCGAGAGTCCTTTGCTGTTGGAGTGATGGATGACTTCAGTGGTTTATCCCGAACTCAAGTCGGGGTTTCCTGTTGCTCAGGGAGATGACTAGATGATACGATTTCCTTCTAAGAGAGACCACAGTAGATGGTTACAGCTTATTTGCTGGACAGTTCTCCTTGCCTTCCTTCCCACCTTCACGGCCCGCGCCGATGTTGGATTAAAACCTGAAATGGAATTCAAGTTCATTGCCGAGGATCCCCAACAGAGTTTTGTAATTGCATCGGCAACGCTATACGAATGTCAACAACCAGATTGCTCCGATGCCCAACCTATTGACGAAATCGGTCCCCAGCGCTTGAACTGTCAGAACGATGTTTGCACAATCTATTTTTATGGGCTGGAGCCGTATTATCGCCTAGAAGCCAGCTTTGAAGATGGTAGAACCCTAACCAGCCAATCCTTCGCACCGTATGGTTTTCATTCGTATTATTCGGTCGTTGTTCGCGAAAGCGATTTGCAGGTCAAAAATCGCTTTGCTTTTGACCCTTTCGCTTCACCGATCTGTTTATCGGTGTGCGGTTCCCTGTGGCTGGTGGCGTTTTGGGCATTTCTAGTGCTGGTCTGGAAACGCCGATAAAAGCCTTTGCTCCGCTGTTTGCCTTGCTGATCACCCTCGGCTGCGAAAGCCTTGTTCTATCTGTTTTTGCCCGCTGGCAGAACAAACCGCTCAAGAGCTTGCTCTTGAGCGGTTTGTTCATAAATTTGGCAACCCAACCTTTTCTATGGTTTTGGCTAGCGGTTTTCTATCGAGCGTATGGAATGGCTTTGTTGTGTGGTGAAGGACTGATCTTTCTGGGAGAAGCGATCCTCTTGAAGCTGATTCCTGTCAATTATCTGAGTTGGCGAGAAGCTTTTTTGCTTAGTCTGATGATGAACGCTCTGAGTTTTGGGG
>JAOAHK010000203.1 GCA_026415275.1 Anaerolineales bacterium | reverse complement strand
CGGCGGTGATCTGCATCGCCGCTCGGCTCTGACTGCCACCGCCAGCGATACGCAGCTCGCGGATCGGAATCCCGCTGCGCTTGCCAATTCGTTCTGCCCCTTCGCGCAAGGCATAAGCCAGCCCTTCCAAGATGGCGCGGTAGAGATGTGCACGCGTGTGCGCATCGCGGAAGCCGATCACCGCCCCACGCGCCTCCGGTCCGGGAAAGCGCAAACCCGGTGACCAATAAGGTTGCAACACTAAGCCCCCACAGCCGGGCGGCACTGCGTGCACCAGCTCATCGAAAAGTTGCTCGGCTTCTAGGCCTTGTTGTTCCGCCAGGCGCTGTTCGTACAGTCCAAATTCCTGTTTGAACCAACTCACCATCCAAAAGCCGCGGTAGATTTGGATTTCGAGGTTATAGGCGCCGGGAACCGCCGATGGGTAAGGTGGAATCAGAGGGATGGCTTCGATATATTTGCGATGGGTGGTATTGATCGTTGCCGTAGTGCCATAGCTCAGGCAAGCCTGATCGGGTTGCAAACAGCCAGCACCGATCACTTCGCACGCCTTATCCGCTGCTGCCGCGATGAGAGGTAGGCCGCTCGGGATGCCCGTCGCTTGGGCAGCCAAGGGGGTAATTTCCCCCAGCAGGCTGGCGGGCGGCTTCAACTCCACCAACATCGCCGGCTCGACCGGCAAAGCCAACCATTTCCAATCGCGCCGATCGGACCAGCGGAAACGTTTGTAGTCAAAGGGAATGTAACCTACCTGACAAGCGGTGGAATCAACCCATTGCTCGGTCAAGCAGTAGGTCAGATACCCAGAGAGCAGCACATATTTGGCAGTTTGACGCCAGATTTCGGGTTGGTGGGTGGCAATCCAATTGGCTTCTGCTTCGGCTTGCAAGTAGGCAACAGTTTGCGTCAAACCGGCCAGGCGGAAGGCAAGCCCCCACCAACCACCAATGGGCTTCAACCCTTCGGTGCGCCGTTGGTCGAGCCATAGCATCGCCGGACGAAGCGGTTTTCCTTCTCGGTCGAGGTTAAGCACCGTGGCGCGTTGGGTGGTGAGTGCCACTGCCGCCACACGCTGGCGCAAGTTGGCAAGCTGCTCCCCTTCTCTCAATTCGTCTGGCGCTTGCCAGAGTTTTTGACAAGCCTGACAGATTGCCTCCCAAAAAACTTGGGGGTGCTGCTCCGCCCAGCCCGGCTGGATCGAAAAATACGGCTCTATGGGGATGCGCGCTTTGGCAACCAGTTCTCCAAGTGGGTCAAAGAGCAGTGCCCGGGCGCTCTGCGTCCCCTGATCGATGGCTAAAATTAAATCTTTTTCACTCATTCCAGCGGCACTCCATAGCAAGTTTCCCATAACTGTCGGTAAGCCTGCGCTTCGGCTTCCCAGCGGGCATCGTCCCAGCCTAGCTCGCTTTGAACGATCTCCCGAATTTGATCGAGCAAGGCAAGTCCACCTTGCGGCAATACCAAGCCCAGACGCACGCGCCGCAGGAGCAAATCGTCAAGGTGGAGAACCATTTCTGAGCGCGCCGCCCAACGCAACTCTGCCCAAAGAGATGATGTGTTCGGGATCATCCGCAGTTCACCCTCCCTTGCGCAACGCATCATATCGGCAGCGCGCTCGCCGTATCTGCCCAGCAAGCGTAGACGTGCCGCGCCGTCGAGGCTGATTTCAGAAAGCACGGACAAAACCGCCTCGTTGAGTACCCGCTGGCGGGCATGATAACGGTGAGAAACGGACAAACGCCTCGACACAGCCCGCAGGGCATCGTGTGCCATCAGACGAAAAGTGGTCAGTTTTCCACCACTGACAGTGAGCAAACCGTTCTCCATCCATAGCACATGCTCACGCGATTCTTTCGACGGATCCGCCTTGCCCGTATCGACCACAGCGCGCACCCCGGCAAAGGTCGCTTGCACATCCTCCAATCTCAGTTCCAGGGCAGGAAAAACATCCTGTAAGGCAGAAAGTAGGTAATCGACTTCCTCAGGGCTGATCTTTGCGTCCACAGCCAATTCTTCACTGTGGTCGACATCGGTGGTGCCGAAGAGGGTCACGCCTTCCCAGGGCAGAGCAAAGACCGGACGGCGATCGCGGGGATGCAGGAACGTTACTGCGCGGTTGATGGGCAAGCGCTGACGGGGCAGGATCAAGTGGCTGCCACGCAGTTTGCGCAAGCGGCGCCGCTTACCAATCTGCCCGCGTAACTCATCTGCCCATGCGCCGGTGGCGTTAACCACCACTTTGGCTTGAATTTCAGCCGTCCGTGTGTTCGTTTGGGGTGCCTGATCGCAAACTGTCACACCACACACCTGCCCATCCGAGCGGCGCAACAAATCGATGGCGCGGCAATAATTCAAGGCAAAGCCGCCTTCGTCACAGGCTTCTTGTAATAACCTTAAGACCAAACGCGCATCGTCCGTCTGGGCGTCAAAATAACGGTAACCGCCGATCAACCCCTCGCTTTTCAAGTAAGGGCTCAGCTCTTGGATGTCATAAGCGTCATAATAGCGATGATTCCAGCGCATGGCTAACAAATCATACAAGATTAAGCCGATCCCAAATAGCCAAGGCGGAAAGCGATCGCGCTGATAATGCACAAAGAGGAAACTGAGTTGACTGATCAAACCGCGCCCTTCCTCCAGCAAGCGTTCCCGTTCGCGCACAGAGGTTAGCGTCATCTTCAACTGGGCGTTTCTTAGGTAGCGGAATCCGCCATGCACCAGCTTGGAGGAACGGCTGGAAGTGCCGGCGGCGAAGTCATCGGCTTCAATGAGCAAGGCACGCAAACCCACTCGCGCCGCTTCCCGCAAGATGCCGGCGCCGGTGATCCCGCCGCCAACGATGACCGAATCCCACGGCTGATTCAATTGCGCCCAAATTTGTTCGCGATTTTGAGGATTCCACATCCTATTTTTCCCTTAATTCAACTGTTGATTTTGTTCTTCCCGTACGCGGAATAAATTCCGCAACAACCAACTTTCTAATCTGGCAAGCCCGTAAGGCGAGATTCATCTCGCCTCATCTCAAATCTCCAAGACGACATGAATGTCGTCCTACGAAACGTCCTACGAAACGCCTGTCCATTATGTCAGAGCAAATTGTCAATCTTTGCCATCGCGCACCAGCCGCTCTAACCCTGTCAACTGGCAAAGCGACAGGAATGTCGAGCTACATAACCACATTTACATTGTCGCAAGACTCGGTCAATCTCCAATCGCATAACCCGTCCGAGGCATCTATAGAAGTTTACCGGGGTTTAAGACCCCCTGTGGGTCGAACGCCCGACAAACTGCCCGCAACGCGTTCATCCCAAGCTCTCCTTTTTCGCCCTCCAGATAAGGGGCATGATCGCGTCCCACCCCATGTTGATGGCTGATCGTGCCGCCGTGGGCAAGGATGGCTTGGCTAGCAGCGCTCTTGAGCGTTTGCCAGCGCGCCAGGTCCTGGTCAGGATCGCCGCTGCGCCGAAACAGGTAAGTGGCATAGATGCTGGCGCCATCGCGATAGACGTGAGAGAGGTGCGCAAACGCCAATACCCGCTCATCCCAACCTTGCAAACCGTTGCTCAAAGCACTCAGAATCGCTTGAGCAGTCTCTTCCACTTTTGACCACGGCACGGCGGTTTCCAATGTGTCGGTAGCGTATCCCAATTCCCACAAGGTATTGCGCAAATAGGGGGTCAGAAAGCGGGTTTTGCGCCATTGCTTACCGATCATGGAGCCCGTAAACAAGCCTCCCCACTTGCGACAGAGAGCAAAGGCGTGACGAGCAAGGCGACCGACAGTTGCTTTGTCTCCAGTTACCCCAAAAATGAGCAAGCAGCGCGCCTGACCGTATCCCAGAGCATTCAAGCCGCGCTCGATCCAAGGCAGCAGGCGGTCTTTGCCGGAAAGGGCAAGAGTGCTTTGGGTTTCCACGGCGTTGCTCAAGCGCAACATCGAGAGCCCGATCCCCTCTTGGACGAGTGAGCGCACGGCTTGCACGCCGCCCTCCCAGTGTGGGAAGAACACCCCATAAAAACTTTCAGCTTCGGGCAGGGGGCGCACACGCACGATAGCGCGAGTGAGGATACCCAAGCGACCTTCACTGCCCAAAACCAAATGGCGCAGATCGGGCCCGGCGGCGCTGGCTGGCAAAGGTGGCAAGTCTAGGCTGCCCAGCGGCGTTTCGAGGTGCCCACCGGCGAAGAGGCTCTCGATGCGCCCGTAGTACAGGGATTGCTGTCCACTGGAGCGGGTGGCAACCCAACCACCGAGGGTCGAAAGCTCAAAGGATTGCGGGAAATGCCCCAGAGTATACCCTTGAGCGTTGAGTTGAGCTTCGAGGTCGGGACCTTTCACCCCAGCCTCGAACTCCGCCAATTGGCTGATCGGGTCGAGGTGCAAAAGTTTGTTCAGGCGAGAGAGAGCGACGGTTAAGGCTGGGGCGCCATCGGGGAGCGGATTGATATGCCCAACGACGCTCGTCCCGCCGCCATAGGGGATCACTGCCGCCCCAACTTGGTGGGCATAAGCCAGCACCTGACGCACGTCCTCATCCGAGGTAGGATGAGCCACCCCAGCCGGGTAAGCAAGAACGCGCCCGCTGCGCAGAGCAATCCAATCGGGCAGGCTTTGACCGCGGGCGTGCAACAAGCGTTCCACCGGATCAAAAGTGATCAGCGGATGCGCGGGCAGTTTTGGTGCCGGAATTTGGGGCAACAATTCCTCTATTGAGATATCGGTGAGAAGCAATCCTTCGCCCAAATGGTCTCGGAGGTACTGTTGAGCATACCCGCTTAGAGGGTAATGGATCGAATCATCTCCCCAACCATTCCAACGACGCATAAGTTCTCCTCAGGCTTAGCTAAACCAAGTTCATTGAGAATCAGAGCAAGCCTAAAGATAGTTTAACCGATTTTTGGAGACGGCAAGCAAATTTATTCGTTAGGAAGGTAAAGAATGTTTAATGCAAAGATGCGAGGTTGTAAGCAGGATCGCAGACACTATCATCTAAGGAGATCGCTTCTAATGAATGAGCAACGAATGGCGGGAGGATACATTCCCGCCTGCGAACCTATGGAAAGCCGCGAAAACCACATGCTTTCCAGGCAAAAAATCGCTCTCGACAATGGTTGGAGAGCATTAGGGTCATACCAAAGATGATCAGGACATTGGTTATAAAGAAAAACACTACTTCTTCTAGGGGAAGGATGCCAAAGAAAAGCACCCCAGTGGTCTGAAGTGGGGAGATAGCCCAAGTGGTGGCGCGCAAAGCAACGATATCCATTAATGAAAGAAAAACTCCTGGCACCAGAATCCCTAACCCCTGT
>JAOAHK010000202.1 GCA_026415275.1 Anaerolineales bacterium | reverse complement strand
AGATGTGTATAAGAGACAGGTTTTAATGTCCCGAGTAGAATAAGGCGCCGGACAGATGGCGCCTTGTTTTGTTTAATAGTAGTTTTAGCGAGTTTTAATTTCTTCTTTATAGAAATTTTTCTTTACATCGCTTAAATTGCATTTGGGGGTGCATGAGACTAGTTGCTTGAAGGAGTATGCCAATGGCAGCGATTGGAGCCGCAATCGAAGATGTGCTTAGTGCCATGAATGGATGGACATTTGTCATCTTGATCCTGGCGGTAGCATTGTTCACTTTGGGGGTAGTTTATCGAATCTTCGGCCGTGGGATCGCTTTCCGCCTCAATGTGATTGTGGTAGGGATGACTTCCCTTGCAGCAACTGCGGGGTTTATTTTGGGAAAGCAAGGGGTGACCCTAGCCGGCGTTGGCCTGGCAGCGATATTGGTGACCCCGGCCTATTTCTTGTTGCTTTTAGCCCTAAAGCGAATTGTTCTCCCTGTTCATGAATTAGCGCGTTCTGCGCTTCAGTTGGCGCAAGGAGATTTGGGCCAGCAAGGGAGTGTTCGAGGTTGGGATGAGATCAATGATTTGCTTCAGGCTCAACAACAAATACGAGAGTATCTGTTTCAAATAAACACGATTGCCGAGAAAATTGCAGGGGGTAATTTAGCCTCAGACTTCAATGCCCGTTCCGAGCATGATGTTATTGGACAGGCCCTGCTTCGGATGGTGATGTCGCTGCGGGAAACCATCAGCAAGATGACCAAAAACATTGACCAAATCAGCCGTGAGTATGGCAATATCGCCTTTGCGGCAGATAAGACCAATCAAGCTACTCAGGAAATTAGCGATAAATTGCGCTTGGTGGCTCAAGAAACTGCCGAACAGATTGAGCGCTTGCGGGCAACGCTACAAGCCGTTGAGCAGATGGCGTTGGCGATCAATGGGGTGAGCCAAGGGGCACAAGAACAAGCACAGGCGGTGTCCGAAGCATCGCGGAAAATGCAAAAGATCTCTGAGAAAATTCAGTGGGTTACAGAACGCACACGGTTGTCGGTTCAAGTTACGAATGAGGTATCGACATCGGCTCAGCAGGGATCAAAAACCATTCATGAGAGCATTGAGCGAATGCAACGCATTTTTGAAACCACTCGCCGAGTTCGAGAGAAGGCTGAGTGGGTGGGGCAAAATACACGTCAGATAGGGACAATTCTTGAAACCACTCAGGAATTGGCTGCGCAGACCAACTTACTGGCTCTTAATGCGGCGATTGAGGCTGCGCGAGCAGGCGAGCAGGGCAAAGGATTTGCTGTTGTGGCCGACGAAGTGCGTAAATTAGCCGAGAAGTCGGTCCAGGCTACCAAGGAAATCGCAACCTTAATCCATAATATTCAGACCTCGGTCTCGGAGATGGGGCAGGCGATTGAGGAACAAGGCGCAGAAATAGATATTGGGGTCCAACAAAGTCTTGACGCTCGCAAGGCTCTTGAAACCATTCTCAAGGGAATTGAGCAAGTTGAAAGCCGGATTGAGGATATTGTGCGAGCCGCAGATGAGATTTACACTGCCATACAAGGGCTAACAACTGCAATGGAAACTGTTTCGGCCGTGGTGGAGGAAAATACAGCGGCAACCGAGGAACTAAGCGCCAGCGCTTCTGAGGTTACCTTGGCTGTTCGAACTTATGCGGATAAAAGTGAGCAGAATCTAAAGCGACTTAATGATGTGGCGTTGGCAGCAGAAAAGATCCGAGATCAAGTTGCTAATGTAACCACCTCGATCCAACGGATGAGTGAGCAGAGTACATTGTTGCAGCAGCAGATTGTGAAGATCACTACGCAGCAAGTGAGCGGAAAAGTTAGCCGTGGCAGTGCCTTGATTGGGCGGCTGGATTTTGTGCGGGAAAAGTACGGAGCGTCAGCGCTCGAGCGCGTGATTAACCGCTTACCGACTGAGGTTCAGCATCTTTTACGCGGTAGAATTGACCCTGAGGGAGAGTATCCGCCCGAGACTCTGGGTCTGCTGACCAGCGCAATAAAAGAGGAATTAGCAGGGGGAAAAGATGATATCTTGCGCGAAATGACCCGATACCGTGCTAAATATGATATTCAACCGGGCGCTGCGTTGGCCAAATACTTTAAGCCTGGGGATCCCGGCTATATTATTCGCCGGATGGATTTGTGCCTACGCCACAATTGGGGCGATGGCGTGGTGGTACGGATTTTCGATCTGGCTGAAAATCATGTTCGTATGGAAGTAGACATGGGAAAGCGGCAACCTCGGGAGCGCTGTACGTATAACCATGTGGGTTGGATGGAAGGGGTAATTGAGGCGGCCGGGGGTATTCCATATATTAAGAAAACTCGTTGTATGTACAATGGCGATCCTTATTGTGAGTATGATGTGCGCTGGGAAATGGCCGCGGTGGGGGTTAAACAGGGATAACCGCCTCTATGGTCGTTCCTTTACCCCTCTCGCTATGTACATTCACAACTCCTCCAAACATACGCGCGCGTTCGCGCATGCATGTGATACCAAAGGAGTGTTCAAATTGAGCCTTGCTGTCAAACCCGACTCCATTATCTTGAACACACAAAGCGATCGCCCTTTCGCTATAAACCAAGGTAACTTGGACATTTGTGGCCTGTGAGTGTTTGCGAACGTTGGAGAGTGCCTCTTGAGCGATGCGGTAGAGAGCTTGCTTGGTGTCGGTGGGGATTAACGGCTGGTTGCCCGTCACGTGGAATTGAACATTGATTACGAGATCACGAGTGAGCTTTTCAATTTCATTTTGGATCAACTCTTCCAGGGATTGTTGGCTTATCGCTGGAGGCTTTAGCGAGAGAACAGAGCGTCGCGCTTCATTCAGGTTCTCGCGGGCAATACTTTGGATACGCATAAGATGATCGTTGATTAAGTGCGTTTCCCCTGAATTCAGGCTTTGGCGTAGGGCTTCTACTTGCATCAAGATCCCAGCGAAGCCCTGGGCGAGGGTGTCATGAATTTCGCGCGCAATGCGATTGCGTTCTTCGACCACAGCCATTTCGCGTAGTTCCTGGTACATACGTGAATTTTCCAGAGCGATGGCAATTTGATCGGCCAACGTTTGGACGGTGAAAAGGTCATGGGTGTCCAAACTGCCGTGGCGCGGACTCTGGACATCTAAGACCCCAAGCGTGTCGCATCCAATCTTGATCGGAACAACGATCCGGGAGAGTGCTTCGCCATGTGTGTTGCGCCCCGATTTGTTAAGAATGGGTGACTCTTCGTTCTCGAGGTGCGGTTGCCCCGAACGGGCGACATAACCCTCGATGCCTTCCTCGATGCTTAATAACGTACCAATGGGTTTTTCTTTGGTTTGTCCAGCTTGAGCGACCAAAACCATAAAGCGGGCTTGAGGCTGCTTCAAATAAACGCGAATACTATGAAAGGCAAATATTTCCTGAAGAGAGGCCACAATTGAAGGAAGAACCTGCTCAACGTTCATTACCGCGCTGATCTTCTGGCCGACTTCATTGATTGCACGGAGTTGGTCCGCGCGGCGTTTTTCAGCACGGGTGCGTTCTTCAAGATGATTTAGGAGGGTAAGGATATTCCGGTGGATCTCCCGGGAGGGTTGCAGGAACTCATCCATGAAAATTGTCACGGCCACAACTAAGCCGTAGGGTTTAAGCGAAGGTGGCCAAACCGGGTGGCACACCATATATTTCTTGCGCACATTGCCTTCGTGATCTTTGAACTCGTAGTATCCTTCTGATTCTCTTTCCAAAGATTGCTCAATGATCTCCCAAAAATTCTGGAAACATCCAGCTAGATGACGCAAATCCGCACCGACCAATTCCGGGTTGACGTGGAACCGATTGATCCCCTGGGTGTCGTGGACGGCTGAATACCCACTCTGGCCAACTCGTTGAACCGCGATAGCAGCCAATTTTGCATCTGCGCTTAGCGCTTCTAAATTTGGGTAGGTGTGACAGGAAAGGTAAATTTCAATTTGTTTGGCGATATCATTGGCTTTTTGACGGATTAATTGTTTGCCTAAGGTTTCCAATGCCTCAGCGGCAAGGTTAGCGGCTTGTTGCCCGATTTGGATGCTATCTTCAAGGGGGGATTCAAGATGAAGGGGTACGAACATTGAAAGGACAGGCTCCTTTGTTTATCGTAGTTGATAATATTATGTCATAAAAGATGGTTATAGGTATTCTACTCCAAATTTCAGGGTCGGTTTATAATCAGACTGCCCCAGAAAAATTTTGGCATGATTGGGAGGAAGTGTGGAAAATCCCAAAGTGCGCATCTTAATCGCCGATGACCACCCGGTCATTCGGGAAGGCTTAAGCGCCATGCTCTCCAGCGTAGCGGGGTTTGAAGTCGTGGGTTTGGCGGGGGATGGACAAGAGGCTATGGATTTGGCGCTGCGCCTTGTACCTGATATTGTGCTTATGGATTTGCGGATGCCAGGCATGGATGGTGTCCAAGCTATGCGGTTGATCCATGCTCAATGTGAGTCCATTCGTTTTATCATTTTGACCGTATATGATAATGATGAATACATTTTCGAAGGCATTCGGGCTGGTGCATCGGCTTATTTACTTAAGGATGTTTCAAGAGACGAGTTGGTTAATGCCATTCGCGAAGTTTATCGCGGCCAGTCTTTGCTTCACCCTCAGATTGCCCGCAAGTTGTTCGATCGTGTTTCAGGGAGTGGTAGCGCGGAACAGGGGGCAGTACTAACGGATCGGGAATTGGAAATATTGCGTATGATGGCTAACGGGGCGTCGAATAAGCAAATTGCTGCGCGTTTAAGGATTAGCAGCCATACGGTAAAAACCCATGTGAGTAATATTTACCAGAAACTTGAGGTTAATGATCGTGCCGAGGCGGTTGCGAAAGCCATTCGCCAGGGCATTTTGCGTGCATGATCATGGATTATCCCAATATGGGCATCGGTCAAATGGGGGATGCCCTGATAGGAAAAAAGGCTGACTTAGAAGTCAGCCTTTTTTCGGTCAATGGGATCGGAGGAATCCCTGATTGAGTAAGAGGGGTGTTTTGATTAAAGTGTTTACGGAATACCTCCTCCAAAATCCCGCAAGAAAGGAGTGCAACATGTCAGAAAAGTCTGTAGGTGTGCAGGAAGTCACCAGGAGTCTGGCTGACATACTGCAAGAAAAAGGCATCCCCATCAGTTTCCAATACGGGAAAGCCCCTGAAGAGATGGTAGATCGCGAAGTTAAGCGCGAGCCGACTCCCCGTGCAAAGAAACTTCGCGATCTGTATTTTAACACCTACTCTTCAGTGGATTTGGAATTCCCGTACTGGTACACGCGCAAGTACATGGAATTGGAC
>JAOAHK010000001.1 GCA_026415275.1 Anaerolineales bacterium | reverse complement strand
TCTTAACCGTCTTTGCTTCAATCGCTGATGACGGCACCCAAGGCAACGACACGGATCGTTCCAATAACACTTCCAGTGACAGTGATCGCATCATCCGCCCCGTCGTTCAGCTTACAAAAACGATGGACGGGCAAGCACGTCTTGGGGAACCGCTGACCGTCACCTTGCAATACGAAAATGCTTCGGATGTCATTGCAACAGCGGTGATCATTACCGATGCCTTACCAGCCAACACGGTTTATGTGCCCAATTCCTGCCGACCCCCCGATAAGTGTACCTTCACAAACAACAAGGTCACTTGGAGTATAGGTGATTTACTGCCTCACGCCAGCGGGGAGCTATCCTTTGCCCTGACACCAAGCCACTCCGCAGGAGGTGACACTGCCGCTGAGCCCTCGTTCGGCACCTCTGGAGCCGGTGGTGAAGTCAACGTGAAGTCCAAAGTTGGGCAAGGTGATCTCAAAGGCATTTGGCTAGATAAGAATCCTCTTGGCATTTCTGGGTGGAACCTCAACCCCCGCCAAACCGACTTCGATGACTCAACGTGGCAGGCAACGGTTGCAGCAACCCGCGAGATGTATTGGTTCAACGAGAACCTTATTGGTGCCGATTGGGTGGCTGTGAATCCCGCTGGTCAACTTGACCCCAATTACACCTTCTTCCGGGCAAAGGTTTGTGTGCCGCTTAATGCTGTAGGGATAACTACCACATTAAGCTTAGCCGGGGATGATGTTTCCGATATTTATCTCAACGGGGTCTATCTCGGTCAGCAAATCGGTGGCGGTGGATTGAGCAACTTCACCGACAACGAAGCGGCTCAAGCAGGTTTGAATTTGCTCGCTGTGCGTCTGTTGAACAATCGTCATGGCGGTCATGTCGCTTTAGGCGGTGAAGATCACGCTGGTTTGCTCTATGACTTGACCCTTTCATGGCGAGCGACACGCTCCTTTGTCAAGGTGCCTAAGATTATCAAAGCTGGTCAAACGATAACATTTACGGTTGATACGGAGTTGTTGGGCGGCGTTGCTCCTCTCGAATACCGCTTTGAGTTCGGTGACGGTCAAGCACAAGACTATTCGTCCACCTCAAGCGTAAGCCATTCTTATGCTACGCCAGGTGAATACACCGCCACCGTGCGTGCCCGCGATGCGGGCGGTTGTGAAGCAGTGGAGAGCATTCCGATTCGGGTGCTTTCCACGGAGGCCAATCTGGTCGCTAACCTTGCCCAGGCAAGTTACACAAGCTCATCCGGCAACCAATATCAGACCAGCAGCGGAACAGCGGTCGATCTTCCCCTCATCGACTTAGCGCTGAGCAAATCCAGCGCGCCTAATCCGTTGGTCGCTGGTGATGTGCTCACCTATACCCTCACCGTGATTAACAAAGGTCCGCGCACGGTCACCCGTCTAACTTTCTTTGACCCCCTTCCCAACGCGCTAACGGCGCCAAAATATCTTCCCAGCGCAGGTCAATACAATTCTCAGACGGGAGAGTGGAGGGATATCTCACTTGCGCCTAATGGTTCGCTTACCCTCAGGATCAGCGGTCAGATCGACCCCATGTTCAGCGGCACTTTGGTAAACACCGCTCAGGTTAGCACCGAACAAGCCTCCGAAAGCAATCCGAGTGATAACGCAGCAAAAGATCAGAAGGACCCGCAGCGCTACGCCGATTTGGGTGTGAAAGTGAGCGGCGAGCAAAGCAAGCGGTGGATTACATACACGATCACGGTCTCTCACCATGCCATCAGTGGCTTGACCCAATTCAAACTGAGCGACATCTTGCCCAGCGTAGTTAGCAGCCCGACGTATACACCCAGCGTAGGTGAGTACAATCCCACAACGGATATTTGGAGCGGCATCACCTTCTTGACCGGTGATCAAATTGTCCTCACGGTAAAGGGCATCCTACCGCCAAATTACGAATCCGATGGCATTACATACCACGTCGAAGTGGAAACACCCACGGGTATCGATGACCCTCAAAGCAACAATAATGCCGCCGACTATACGATGGCTATTGCCCCGACATTGGTTCGCATGGTTCAAGTCAGGGCACACCCTGCGGCTTTATCCCTGCGTTGGCTGATTGGGATGATATTCGCAGCAATCCTCGGTTGGCAGATTCCGCGATTTTTGCGCAATAGGAGAAATGTATGAGTCTAGAGCTATCCTCACAAGCGGTGGAAGAACCCAAACCTTATCAAGCTCCACAAATTGTCCTCGAAATCGAATTAGAATCTCAGGCGGGCTCGCCGGCTGGGTTGCCGGATTTTGAAGACGAGTTCGATACTCCCTGAGCACTTCCTTTCGAACAGAGCGCAGGCATTCTTGTCTGCGCTCCCTCACCATTAGGGGAAAAACAACCAAAGATCCGAGCTTTTCCTGAAACGCTAAAATTTTAGGGAGACGATTTCACTTCCCTTATCCAACCCATCTCCCTCAGGGAGAAGAGGGAATGCTTCTCTGCTCCGAAAGTATCGGTGCGATTCACGACGTTCTGCTACTCGACCTATGGTTTGGGGTGATTCAAGAAGGCGCTGCTCTCCCTGTCCCGCCGTTATTGCCTCGTCGGTTTAGGGATTACCTAACTCGCCGCTTCCACTCTTCTTTAAGTTGCAATTCGCGCGGACTTTCCCCTGAATTGAGATTGAGGAAATCCATCAGGAGGCGGTTGAACTTTGCGTTCTCCTCCAACATTGGAAAGTGCGCACTGGCTTCTAAAATTATCCAATGCGCATTCTCAGGCAAATGCGCCAGCTCATCTCCCTCGGGTAAAACCACCAAAGGATCATTGAAACCGTAGACTAAGAGATAAGGCATTCGGATCAGAAAAAGGGTTTGGTCTAAAGAAATGGACCGCAACTCTTCTACCGAAGTGCGGATCGCTTGCAAGTCGGCTTTGCGCGCTTCGAGGCGGGTTGCTTGGCTGGCTGCATCATCCCCATCCAGCAGCCAAGCAGCCAAATCAACAACACTGGCTGAGCCAAGCCGCCCATTGATATTCGTTGGTTTCCAAGGCAGTCCGATTAAGAGCAAGCGATCCACTTGTTGAGGGGCTTGACGGGCAAACTGCAACGCCACCCAAGCACCTAAGCCATGCCCGACAAAAGCTACTCTTCCGACCCCCATGGCATTTAGAAATTCCTGCACCAGTTCAACCTGAGCCTTCACCGAATAATTGGCAGCAATTTTGGCGGTATCTCCAAACCCCCACAGGTCTAAGGCGTAGGTGCGGAAAGCCATGGAAGCAGTTTGCATGGCTGGCACCCAGTAACGCCAAGAACCAACCCAGCCGTGCAGAAACAGCACGGGCTTGCCCCGTCCTAGCACCTCGTAATGCACCACTTGATTGCGCAGGATGACAACGCTCATCTCAACGACCGGATAAGACCTTATTTACCTGTTCGATGAGCTGATCGGGGGAAAAAGGCTTGAGCAGATATTGCTCTGCCCCTGCCTCTAAACCGCTGCGGATTTCCGACTCTTGCCCCTTGGCAGAGAGGAAGATCACCGGAATCGCTTTCGTTAGCGGATCGGCTTTGATCTCTTTGCACACCTCGTAGCCGGTCATGCGCGGCATGCGCACATCCAAGAGCACCAATTGGGGCTTGTGGGTGCGCACCGCCTGAAGGGCTTCTTCGCCGTTGCTAGTGGTGATCACCTCGTGTCCCGCAAACTGAAGGGTGAAGGCAATTAGGTCGCGAATATCTCGTTCGTCTTCTGCAATTAAGATTCTTGCCATGACCTTTCTCCATCGATTTCAGCCGCTAGCGATTCAGTAGGAGCCAGTGGCAAAGTAAAAGAAAACGTACTCCCTTCTCCTTCAACGCCTTGGCTCTGCACCCAAATCTTACCGCCGTGCATCTCGACCAATTTCTTTACGATGGATAACCCCAGTCCTGTGCCATAGGTTGCCAAAACATGCGGATTTTCGCCGCGGAAGAAGCGTTCAAAAATCCTTTCTTGTAAGGCTGGCGGGATGCCCACTCCCTGATCGATTACGTCCACTTGTACCTCGCTATCTTGCGGGCAAATGCGCACTTGAACGACTTTTCCGCTATCGGAATATAGGTAAGCATTTTCGAGCAAATTATCCAGGATTTGAGTCACCCGTTCCGCATCGCCTTGAACGAGGGGGATACGCCCGTTTGTGTAGAGTTCGAACTGCATCGGTTTATTTTCGCGCACTGCTCGATCTTGAATTGTGGCAAGCGACTGTTTAGCCAAATCCACCAAATTCAGTGGCTGCAAACTTAGCCCCGCTTTGCCAGCTTCGATGCGAGAGATGTCCAGTAGATCGTTGACCAAAGCTGCCAGCCGTTCGGTATTGCTGCGGATGATCTCCAAAAAGCGGGTTTGCTGCTCACTTAATGCCCCCGCTGCGCCCATCAATAAAATCTCTACATATCCCTTGATCGAGGTCATCGGGGTACGCAACTCATGGCTCACGGTCGCCACAAATTCGGATTTCAGGCGATCCACTTCCACTTGATGGGTGATATCGCGGAACACGGAAACTGTCCCCAGAAAATCGTTGCGCAACAAGACCGGGGCAAGATTAACGGCGACCACTCGACCGTTGTCCAATTCGATTTGTTCCGAATAGACATCTTGCGGAGAATACGAACCGGGTTGGCGCATCCAAGTTTGAATGGTCTGGGTCCACATAGCTGCTGCCCGACCAAACAAACCACTAAACTGATCGAGATTCTTGCCAATCACTTCTCTGCGCGAGAGGTTGAGGATGCGTTCTGCTGAAGCATTGAACAAGGTGATCTTTCCACCAGCATCGGTTACCAAGACGCCATCGGCAACTGCTTCAAGGATAGCTTTGGTGCGGCTGGTTTCGATCTGTTGATTGCGCAGCATCACACCGAGGTCTTCGGCTTGATCGCGGATCAGGCGGTAAAGTTCGGTATTGTTGACCGCAATCGCCATCTGATTTGCAGCCGCCATAATCAAATCTAACTGCTCAGCCGTAAAGTGATCTGGCTGGCGGTGAAAGAAAAGCAATGCCCCCAGGGCTTCCTCACCAACCATCATGGGTACAGCAATTGCACTGCGATGTTCGCACGACTGATCGGGTAATTGGATCCAACGGGGGTCCTGGCGCACATCTGCTATCAAGGCTGGCTGACGGTGCCGAATCACCCAGCCAGCTAAACTTTCATCGACACTAAAGGGAGATGGCTTCCCACCCAAGGGAGGAGCAGGAGCATAGCCTAGAGAAGCGAGATGGTAGAGTTTGCGCGATTCGGAACGCAGAACCATAACCGCTACCTGTTCCGCGCCTACCAACTCATTCAGAACTGGCAACACTTGATTGAGGACATGCTCCAAATCGAGGCTAGCGGTCAACTCCGTAGCAATGCGCAGAAGAATCTGCGTGCGTTGATGCTCGGATGCCAACTGCAGCGTGCGTTCTTGTACACGCTTTTCAAGGTCTTCCGTGAGGCTGCGCGTCTCGGCATAGAGACGGGCATTCTGCAAAGCAACGGCCGCCTGATTGATCACTGTGCGCGCTAACTCTACTTTCTCGGGGGCAAAGCGCACGGCAGATTGGGAATAGATGCCAATCACACCGTGAAGCGTTTCTGCAGTGGCTAGAGGCAAAGCTAAAAAGGAACGGATCTGGCGTTGGACGAATACCTCCCGTAAGGCATCTAGCTCCTCCTCCTGCGCAACATCCTCGCTGAAGAACAAACCGAAGCTTTCTCGTAACCGCTCGAACAGGGGCACAGAAGCAATACGTAAGGGATATTTACTATCCTGAGAGGGTTGTTCGATAACGATCTCAGGCAAACCTGAAGGATCAAATAAGACTGCCATGACTCCGCTCGCCGAAGTGATTTGCAGCACTTCAGAAACGGTCAAATTGATAATCTGAAGTGGGTCAAGTGTCTGGCTGAATTGCTGAGAGAGACGGTTGAGCATAGCCAGCCGCTGAGTGCGTTCGCTCAATTCGGCTGCTCGGGCGAGACTTTCTTGATAGAGGCGAGCGTTCTCTAAAGAGACGGCTGCCTGTGAGGCAAAGGTGGTGGCAATCTGTACCGTTTCTTGGCTAAAAAAGCCAATCTCTTGCCGCTCCAATGCAATCACCCCCAAAACTTTGCCGCCTACTGTCAAGGGCAACCCCAGCCAAGAACTAGGGATTTGTTCGCCAAATTTAGGGAAGCGCGGGTCTAACAGCGTGTTTGGCACCACGATCGGTTGCGCCGTGCGGATCATCTCCGCTAACAGACGACTGTCCTCAATGGCAACCGACAAACCGACCCGTTGTTCCTGATCGGCAAACCCGCGCTCCGATACCACAACCATATTTTCCCCCTCCCGCAGCCATAAAGTGCCGGTATCGTACGTCACTATGGCTGCTAATTCATCTAATAGCGAAGCAACCAACTCTTGGGGTTCTAACTTTGCCGTGATCAAGGCCGAGACATCGGTCAAAGCTTGAAGCTGGGTTGCGCGTTGTGTCGAGGCTTGGAATAAACGGGAGTTTTCCAAATGCAACGCAGCTTGCTGACACAAGGAAGCGGCTAAAGCCATATCCTCACGGCTGAAGGCGGAGGGAAAGCGAAAGTTATCCAACACCAAAACCCCGATTGGCTCCATTTGCGCCGAACCTTTCAAGGGCATCACTAGACAGGAGATCGGTAAGCGTCCATTGGTGCCTTTGCGGTAAGCAGTTAGGTCATTGACTGTCAATTGATAATGTTGGGCAAAATCCAAATCCTTGATTAGCACCGGTTCTCCTTTGCTGAACACCTTTCCGATCAGCGAAGCTCCTGGTGCATAAGTGATGCTGCGAATGGCGTCGTTGTCGGAATAGCCTATCACGGCTTGAGGCACCAACAATTCCTGACGTGCATCCCAGATGGCGACCATCCCTGCCTCTGCCATGGGCAATTGGTGCAGCAGCGATTGCAGCAAGGTTGCAACGATATGCGTTGGCTCCAGGCTGCTCAATTGGCGGCTGAAGTCCAACAAGAAATTGACCTCTTGAAAGCGATGTTCGATCTCTTCCATAAGGCTGATATGCTGCAGGGCTAACCCAACTTGGCGGGAGAGGAGATCAAACATTTGCAAGTCTTCGTTCAAGAAGGGCAAGAGCGGCTTTTGTGAGATGGCTAAGATAACTGCTTCTGGGGCACTCTGGGGCAGAATGGATAGACAGACAAACCCCTGAGCTTTTAGGGCATGGAGCAGAGGCGAATCCTGCCAACGTGCTTCGTCAGCAAGGGAAGCAACCAGCTCAGCTTGACGGTTGCGGAGACAAGTGAGCATAGGATTGCGCTGTCCGAGCAGTGGTTCAATAGCAAGCCCCTCCTCGATTTCGCCCAACACTTCGAGCAAGCGCACGCCACCCGAACCGGCTTCGGCAAGGAGCACGTGTTGATAATCTAGCTTTTCGAGAAAAGTCTTGCCTACCGCGCGCAACAATTCTCGGCGATCGGTATAATCCATCAATTCGCCGCCAATCTGCAACAAGGCGTGAATGCGATTGCCCAAAAGGCGATACCGTTCGACCTGGCTATCTTGCATTAACTCGGCTTCCACTTGTTCCATCAAGTGTGACCGTAAAGCCAGTCCTACCTGTCGAGCTTGTTCCAATTCGTCACTCAGCTCTTCGACCTTCTTTTGCAATTGGCTGACTCGGCTGTGACTTTCAATAACTAGGGCAGCCTGAATGGCGAGGATATCTAAAGAAGGAGAAATTGATCGGTCAGGGCGGAGATGATCGCGGGGCTTATCCATTTGGATCACCCCCAAGGCATGCCCACTGGAGTTATGAATGGGGAGCAGGAAAAGATCACCCGCTCGCCACGAAAAGTAGGTTGGTTGATCGTTCCCCCGTTGCTCAGCCGCTTTTAGCGTTGGGAAAGAAGACGGTTGAGAGTCTGTTGCCTGACTCTCCAGTGGGATGAAATAGCCTTTTCCGATTCGAAAGTTATCGTCAAACAGTGTTTGTATCTCAGCCCAATGAGGCTGGCTTCGAGCAAAGATTTCTTGTTCTGTTCCACTTAAGCCAATTTGCACGATTGGATGTAAGAGAGTGCTTTCAGGGTCTAATACATAGATCTTAATTGCTTGAAATGGGGTAATCGAGCGGATAGCATAGGCTATATTTTCGAGGGCATTGTCTAATGGCAAATCTAACTGAATCGTTTGCGAAACCTCAAAAATCTTGGCTAGGGCATCGACGCGTTGGGTGAGCATCTCCCTGCGGCGGACTTCGTCTTGATAGCGTTGCGCGTTACCGATGGCGATAGCAGCCTGAATCGCCAACGATTCAGCAATCTCTTGCGCGGTTCGGTCAAACGCATAAGGTTGAGTCGAGTGAAGGTGAATCAAGCCCACAACTTGGTCTTGATAGGCAATAGGCACAATCAGGGTTGAGCGGATTGCAGCGTGAGGTGGTTCTTGTGATGTGATGGCCGCTCCACTCCCGGTGCTCAATGGCAAGGCATCGGCCTGCAAATTGTGATAATCCCCCACCACAAAACTCTCTCCATTTTGAAGCACCCACCGCTCTTCGGGACGCAACTGTGGTGGGGGTGTCTCTCCCAGATAGAAGATTACCCGTGGTTCGGAATATAGGTGAATCGGTTCGCCGAAAGCAAAAAGCAAAATGGTGCCGCAATCGGCGCCAGTTGTGCTGACTGCTTCATCGTAAACGCGTTCAATCAAATAATCGAGGTCTTGCGTGCTGTTCAATTCGCGGCTAATGCGGGTCAGAGCCACTAGTTGATTGACCCGCCGGCGTAAACTTTCATCGGTTTGCGCGTAAAGTTCTGCCCGCTCAATGGCGCTTGCCAATTGACTCGCTGCGGTGGAAACTGTTTGCAAGTCCACTTGACTGAAATAGTCAGGCTTATGGCTGCCAAACATCCATTCGCCTAAACTCTGATCGCGCACGACCAAAGGTACAGTCAAGATTGAGTCCAACTGCAATGGTCCTACCCACTCGTGATAGACGGACAGAACCGTCGGGTCTTCTAGGCTGTTACCGCTCAGCAAAGGCGATCTTTGAGCGGTGACTGTATTATGAAAGCGGGGATCATCCACCGTGATGCGCTTCATTAAGCTGGCGATTTGTGGATCAATCCCATAGGTCGAAGATTGGTGAAGAGAAAGTTCCCCTTTGGATTCGTTTAGCAAAAAGACTGCTGAAACATCGCATCCGAACAAACGCGCCAAGTCAAGGACGGAGTATTGAATAATCTCGTCAAGCGATGCTGAGGAGTTGGTCAAGTTTGTAATGCGGCGGAGAGTTTCTGCCACAAGAGCCCGGCGACGCGCTTGTTGCATTAAGTTGACATTGTCGACCAGCGAGGCGGTCTGAACTGCCATAAGTGACAAGATGCGCAAATCATCCGCTTGAAAAGGCTCACTGTTGTTCTTATCGGCTGCCAGCAAAAAGCCTAAAAAGCGCCCTCCCAAGTGCAACGGTTGTAAGGCGAGCGAACGAATGCCCACCGCCTTGGCGAAATGGTTGAATTCTAGCAGAGCTAACTCTTGATCCTGAGCGACGTCCTCTGATAAGTATGCTTCTTGGCGAAGTATCCATCGCTCAGCCTCACTGCCAGGTCGGATCGAATAACGGGCAAACTCTAAAGCATTTGGCGGGATGCCCAAAAAGGGAGGTTGGGCTTCTAAAACATGGCGGTTCTCATCATAAAGCAAAAAACCCAGCACGCGCACTCCCAACAGTGGGGCAAAGCTCTCCACTGAGTGGGAAAACAACTCTTGGGGATCGTTCAAAGCATTCACCGCCTGGGAAAGCTGCACCAGGCTGGTTAGTTCAATCAGCCGCTTTTGCTGATGTTCGTGGATTTTTGCGTTGCGCACTGCGTTAGCAGCAACATCAGCAATCCATTTGAGAATTTCGAGGTCATCTTCAGCATAAGCCTCCCCCATCAACGAGGCTAGGATCAACACTCCTAGATAATCATTCCCTGCCCAGAGCGGAGCACTTAAAAATGTGTGAAAAGCTTCCACATCTTGGGTTGGATGAAAGAATGCCTTCAGATCAGCAACTTGCGAACCACTCCATAAGGTTGCCTCTCGTTTGAACAGCAACAGGGACCTCTGCAAAGTATCCTTGATAAAAATCGGCATTCCTTGCTCAAGGGCAAATTGGTTGCCTCGGGTCTTCCAAAAGTAGGGAACAAGTGCTTGTTGCTCTTCGTCCCATAGCGCAATCAGCGAAGTATCGAATGGGATCATGCGCCCAATGCTTTGGAGGATGGTCAGTAGTGTAGCCGATAAATCCTGAACCGAGGTCAGCGATTGAATCACTTCAACAAAGGCTGCTATCCCTTGCGGAGCAGTGCCTGAAGCTAGACGGGGCTGTTCCTCCATGGAGACAAGTTGGGAACGATGTAGAGCAACTAGAGTTGCCCACCCCGAGGGGTGAGGAATGCGAAAGGATATTCCCTCGATTAAGCGGCCGTCAATTGTAAACCGCGCCCGCCCTTCTGCAGCGCACAGGCTGAGAAAGGCATCGGAGGGCGTCACTCGCCGAGCTAAGCCTTCTAGGCTCGGCTGGCTTTGCCCCAAACGAAACAGTTCTCTGGCAACGCGATTGAGATATTCAATTTTTCCCCCGCGCAAGACCAGCAAAACTGCTTCGGAATGCGTTGCAAGGTCTAAGGTAAGGGGGACCTGGGAAAAGGTAGTTGTGGGTCTTGCAGCGTTCTTACGTCTAAATCTCCATAGCCATACTGCTAGGAACGCTATGATAACGCCTAGAAGTAAACCCAACCAACCGACCGATGTGCCTGAAAGCCCCATAAAACCCTGTCTAAGTCATTGCATCCACGCGCCGCGCTTCGGCTGCCAGTTCGGTGAGCTCGCGAATGTCGGTAAACGTGTGCTCCTTGGGAGAGATCACACCCACTGCAAGAGTCATCAAAGGTGTTTTGATTGCCCGACCGCTATCATCGGTTACGAGCAGATATCCTTGCTCGCGATCCAAAAAGTTATAATGAGTTAGCACTTCCTGTGCAAACCGTTCCTTGATTGTTTTGCGAATCTGTTCGGCGCGATCCTGCGCAGTTATCAAGATGAAGTTGCTCCCTCCCACATGGCCAATGAAATCTTGGGGTGTTCCCAATTGATCGACAACCTCGTTGAGCAACATCGCTGTAAAGCGTAAAACGTCATCCCCAGCCACAAATCCATAAACCTCAGTAAAAGCGCTAAACGAATTGATGCGCAAATCCATCAGCGCCCAACCGTCGCTTTGGATAATGCGGCGTAATTGTTCTTCGATCAAGCGTCCTGAAGGCAAGCCCGAACGAGGATCAGTTAGGCTTTGTTGCTCGGCGCGAGCGATTGCCCGTTGCACACGCAACTTGAGTTCCTCAATATCAAAAGGCTTGGTAATGTAATCATCGGCGCCGAGTTCCAACCCTTGCAGCTTATCGCTGCGTTCGTCCTTCTGGGTCAGAAAAATGATCGGCACATGGCTTGTGCGAGTGTTGGTGCGCAAGGTGCGGCAGACCTCAAAGCCATCCAAATCAGGTAACATAATATCGAGAATGATCAGATGAGGCATATTCTGGCGCGTTTTTTCCAACGCCTCGCTGCCACGGCTGGCGATATCCACTTCATATCCTTGCGATGCAAAATAAATCCGCAGCATCGTGGCGATGTCGTTATCATCCTCGACAATTAATAAGCGGGCTTTACTCATTTCGGCCTCCCAATTTGCCAAATCGAACGAAGATCAACGTCCCTGCGTGTTAATCTTACGCTATTCTTGTCTTCTTGACAACAATTGCTGATGCTGGCAAGTATCAACAATTTTGTTAGGTCATGCAATCAGGTTCCTAATCACCAAGACTCAACCGTTGCCTCCCCCAAGCGAGGATATAAGCGGGGGTGGAGGTGCTGAAATGGCAGTTTCAAATGATCGCTCTCTTCGTAGCGAATATCGCGTTCAATCACGCGCCTCTCAGCAGAAGCAAACAGAACAACATCTGACTCAATTGTCCGTGCGGGGAAGATGATCATTCCTGCCCCAATGCGACAATTATGCCCAACGCAACCGCCCAAGACAGGGCGATTTGCCTCACGCAATTGATTGTATCCATCTCGGGCGCGAATGGGAGCTGGCAAGAGGTTGTAATCGGTGAAGGTGGTCCCGGCTCCAATAAACGTATTTCTGCCAACCACACACATTTGCAAGCAAGCGTTTTGTGCCACCATGCTGTTGTCCATCAGGGTTGTCATGAACAACGCAGCGCGAAAAGGCAAAAAGGCACCATCACCAACCACCGAAAGCATTAATTGACAACCCTGCGAAATGTTGACATTGTCCCCAATGATACAATTTTCAATCACTGCACCAGCGTTTATTGTCACATTGTCACCGATGGTTGTCGGTCCGTGGATGATGGCGTGCGGGTCGATGACACAATTCCGTCCGATGCGCACCAACTTCGAGCACTCCAATACTTGCTTACCTTCGTACATCGCTTGGGCAAGGATACTCAATTTGAACCAGGGATCGCTCGCTAGGCGATCCTCAAACCGCACACCGCGTGCAAAAACCCCAAAAACGACATCGGCGATGAAGATATGTACCCATGAGTCGATGGCAATGAAAGCTCGGCGCGGCACCTGAAAGACCAAATCGCCGCTTTCGGTTGCCATATAGGTTGGAACGTGATAGTAGCCTACCTCTTTGGCTTGTAAATCGATCACGACCGGTTCGATCTCGGCTTCGATCCCCTGCGGAAAATACCATAAATCTGCCAAGAATAGATCTCCCTGCACGGTGTATGAGGTTGCTAGAGGGAGAGCGTGTTCCCGAAAGGCGGCATCTTGTAAAGTGAACGCTGCGCGGCTAGCACGCTTATTCTTTTGCGCTTGCTCCAAAAACGCCTCTAGATAAAACGAATCAAAAAACAAATTGTCGCGATACACGATACAAGATTCCCGTACCTGGGGCAAAGGCGCTCCATAAGGCACCACCAGTTCTTGATGAGTATAGGGAGCTAGGACATCTCGCTGATGCAGCCACAGTGGTTTGTTCTGAATACGAAGGTCCCGCGCGCGCTCGTTGAAGGGATAGACGTGGTTGGGGTCTTCAATAATGATCTTCAGCATCCCTGTCTTATCCTTCAAAAGGCAGGTAGGGGATGCGAAGCGCCCATGAGAGTTGTTTTTCCCCCGTGCCTGCAACAATTTCAATTAGATGGGGTTTCCCCCCCGACAAAGTATAGAGCAACTCATACCAAAAGCCACTCCAGAGATCAGCCATGTTGGTGCCTAAGGAAAACTCGATTTCTGGAAAAGGAATTTCAAAGCGCCAAAGCAACTCGTGCAAGGTTGGCTCAACTGAGAAAATGAACCCGGTATAGCGCTGAAAATATTCCCCCAAAATCTCGGCACACCGTTTCACCTTACGTGCTTTGGGCAAGGTGAGAACCGCTGCTGTAAAGATACCCAGAGAGGGCGTTGGACGCCGTTGGAGACACAAAAAGCAAGCCCGCCCACTGCGGTGCAACAAACCGCGCTTCGCCTTCTCTCCGGCAACACTCTCCAGAGCAGAAAACAGGTTTCCGAGCTGCTGAAGGGGAAATTCCCTCTTGAGGTCATCGGGTGGAAAACGAGCCAGAATATCGGCATCTCCGATCTCTCGCAAGAGGAAAGAATAAAACTCATCCCCTACGGTCTCGCGGAGGGAAAACAAGATTGTGCGCGCAAGGAAATTTGCACAGGTTGCTGAAGAGGTTAGCTTATCTAGTTGCAATGGAGTCATTTTCTAAAAAATCCATGAGGCGAGCACAAAAGTTTGTGGGTTCGTCAAGCATAATAAAATGCCCAGCAGTTGGGAACCGCTCAATGCGGGCATGCGGGACGCCGGCTTGGAGAGGTTGCCATTGCTTCGGATCGACCACAATATCGCGGTCTCCATACATGCCCATAACCGGCGCTTGAATCTTGGGCAGATTGGGGCGCAAATCAGTCTCACGCAGGGAAGCGATGCTAGTCAGAAAGGAGGCCAAAGTTGTCTGTGAGAGATCGCGGGTCATCATTTGTGGCCAACGATCGTCTTTGCAGTACATTGGCGCCAGGATGCGAAAACCCAGGCGCAGCGCCCATAGATTGTGATGGGTGAGATAGGCGATCGGTCGCCGACCGAATAATTTCAACAACCAAGAGAGAGAAGAACCAACAATTGGAGAGCCGATTACAGTTACTTTTTCCACTCGTTGAGGGTATTGGATGGCTGTCATGAGACTGACCGTACCCCCCATACTGTGACCAACCAGCGGGGCCTTTTGAATGCCAAGCTGTTCCATGAATTGATTGACCATGCTTACGAAATCGGTCACATGATAGGTCTCTCTTTTTTTGCCCGATTCGCCGAAGCCCCAAAAATCCATTGCATACGTACGGAAAACGCGGCCGAGAACGGTCATCGTCTCCTGCCATAACCCCCAAGATCCTAGCCAGCCATGTAACAAAATTACGGGTTTTCCCCGCCCAAACACCTCATAATGTAAGATTCCTTGATCGGTCGTGATGGAAGACACGCCTAAGGCTCCGCCTGCGGCTACGCCGCTCCATTCTCCATTTCTTGCAGGATTTGGTAGAGCAACTCAAGCAAGATGTTCTTCACCGACTCCTTGTCTGTAGCAACGCAGGGCAAAAGTTTGACGGTTGAGTCTAGGCGAAGGGCAATGCGCATATCCTCTAAATCCCATGCCTCTTTGCGATCCTGCTTATTGGCCGCCACGATATACGGCGTTGGCGCATAAGCGCGAAAGGTCTCCAAGATGCTGCGCGCTTCCCGAAAAGTCTCGGGCCGACAGCTATCTACCATAACAATAAACCCCAACATCCCTTCCGAGAGGATCTCCCACATGAAGTCAAAGCGACGTTGTCCTGGTGTACCAAAGAGATACAACACTAAGTCGTTATCAATCGTGATGCGCCCGAAATCCATGGCAACGGTAGTCGTGTCTTTTACCTTCTCAGACTCTTTGGTGATTTTGCGCTCGGTTGAGACCACATCAATCTCACTGACTGTCTTGATGAAAGCCGTTTTACCTGCATTGAAGGGTCCCGTGACCACCATTTTGACTGTTTGCATGAAATTCCGTCCTCTAGGTGGGGTCAGAGTGAGCGAATCCGCTGGATAATGCGTTTGACCAGCGAGACCTGCTCTTGCCGCGTAGCGTTGGGAATACCGGGAATAATCGGCCTGGGGGTTGTCATCTCGGGGCGTACCATTTCTACTACGCCCGCTTGCACCAAGCCATAAGCGACGCGGCGAATCTCAATATCGTTCATCTTCAGCGCTTGAGCAATCTGTTTTAGGCTATTCTTGGGGTTGATAAATGAAACAACCCGCCACTCTTCTTTGCTCAAACGGAGGTTGCGCACATCGGTATCCGGTTGTTCGCGAAACTTTAGGGCAATATCTAAACTGGGAATCTCATCTTGTAATTGCTCAACTTCTTTGAGGCGTCTGGTGCCCTCAATAATCAAGTTATCCAAACCGATGCGCAGGTTAATTCTATCTTGGGGGGGCATCTTTTCACTGTCAAAGTAAAATGTGCCCTCTACCCATGAATATAAGCGGTGCACTAAAGTTGTCAGGTACTCTTGCAAACTGGCTAAAACCTCTTGCTGAGATACATAACCGGCGTTAACCAGCAGTAAGCCCAACTCTTTATCATTCATCGAGTTGCCCCGCTCTTTCAGAGCGCGAAATTGATTGGCATTCAACTTACGAGCGTTATAGAGAATTGCAGCTAAACTGTTATCCTCATCCCCGTATTTCCCGTAGGCTAACTTTCCCTCCCGGAAAGAGAGCCAAGCCTTTACTCTAGAGTCCTCGAGAAACAATGTGCCGCTTTTTTTTGCCAAATGGATTAGATTCAGAAGTTGGGATAAGCTGAAATCGCGCAGGTTTCCTTTGAGGGCCATCGCATCTATCCATCTAACGGATCACCATCTGTCTCGATTATACATACAAGCAGAGGGTACGTCAATTTATAAACCTTACAGCTCAGTTAGGTGCAACGGAAAAGCCCCTCATCCGTGCGGTCTTCGATGCGGAAATTGTTTATCTATCTTCGAGCGGACGGGTCATGCGGTAGATGTGCAATGCAAGTTGAACGGCTAAGCGATTTTCCGGTTTATCTAAATCAATATTTGTAATGGCAGCAATGCGTTCTAAGCGATACACCAGCGTATTGCGATGAATGTATAAGGCTTCGGCAGTCTGGGAGAGGTTACCATTGTGGGCAAAAAAGGCTTCGAGGGTATTGAGAAACTCCTGTGGGTTTTCGGTGGCTAGCAGGTTCCCCAGAATCTCTTCTTGAAAGGCGATCAGTTCAGGGCTGTGTTCCAATTGGAGCAGCAACCGATAAACAGAGAGGTCTGGATAGTAAAGGGGAGATTTTTCATTCAGGCGGCGCGCCATATCCAGCGCTTGCCCCGCCCGTGAAAATGAGACTCGCCACTCACCAACCTCTAGCGCGGGAGTGCCAATGCCGCAGCGCACCACAGCTTGCGGATACTCTCGGTGCGCTTGGCGCAAGATGGCTTCAGCCAGAGCGATGGCTTCTTGCGGACGATTCGTTTCGCCACCCAGGGGGCAAAAGCATATCACCTCAGAGCCCATAGGGTGAACAATCGCCCGCAAGCCGCGTTGGGCGATTTCTCCATTGATAATCGTCTCCAAACGACGGCGGGAGGGTGCAGCCGGGCTATCCCACATAAAACGTAAAGCTACATGAGCTTGCTGCGGGTTCAAACCCATCGTCTGCAACCACAAGCGAGCATCGCGCGGGGTGAGGATTTCTTGCAAAAGCGCGTTGAGCAAATCCCCTTTGAGCCGCTTTTCCGTCTCGCGAATCGCTTTGTTGCGCGCCATTTCGATCGCCAAGACCAACCCGCCTTGTTCTGCGACCAAATAATCTAGCGTGTCGAATTCACCTTGCACCCCAATCAGGGAAAGGTAACCTCGAGCAACCTCTCCGACAACAACGGGAGCGATCAGGCAGGCTAAGCCACCACCTATCTCCTGACAATGGATTGTCGGTTGACTACCCACTCGCTTGCGGTCGAGAAAGGCTTCAGGCAGCGGGCGCAGATCGCTAAATTGCGCAAGGATATCTTTCCAGATTGCCGTCAAAGTTGTAGAAGGATGGTGGGCAAGGATACCACCCCGTTTATCTTGCAAAATCACCCCGCGGGCAGTCATCTCTGCCATCGCCTGCACCAGTCCATCCAGCCCGCGCCCTTCGGCTTCCAATTGTGCCAATTGAGCGTGAATGTGCGCCCCGCGCTCGATGGCGGCGGCGCGAGTGTTGATTAAGACCGCCAATAAGCGTTTCTGTAAGGAACGTTTATCCACCTTTTCTTCTGTAACGGCGAGCGGAAGCGAAAGATGGGGTGGGGGTTGTGACAACTGACCTATAACAATCACTAGGGCAGCGTTTTTTCTTTGCGCTTCTTGTAGGGCATCCGCAGTGCACTCGGCAGCATTCAAAATCAAAATGTCACCTGCGCGCAAGTCTTCTAGGGTCAATGCCACCCAATCTGGGGCTTGAAGCGTCACATCGGTTTTGTGGAGCCAATGCAGCGGATGTTCAAACGCCAAACGCAAGGTCTCACGGAGAGTCAATTCAGTGGCAGCCATGATCTGGTTCCGTATTGTCCACAGACACACACTTTAAGAAAATCTATCACCCATTGGGTTAAGTGCAATGGGAAATTGTTTTGTGAAAATTTTGGGCAATTATACCCCCTAAAAGGTTCTTATTAAGTTAAGATTGTTTTTAGAGGGTCTCGCTCAGGAGCCTCTGAATATCTGGATGTTCAATTTGGGCAATTCCGATGTTTACCAGTCGAACTTTGCGGTCGATTTTCCAGCGCCACTAGGTAGCGTTGAGCTGGCTTGGGCGCACGGTTAGGAGCGCTAAGGCATACGCTCCGCAACTCAACCCGGGCAATGTTGCTTGCCGGCTTTCGCCATGCTCAAACTCTAAAGGTCCTCATTCATCCACCGCCAATCCATCACAAGGGGATGATTTGCTCAATCTCTGATTTCCCCATTCCAATGTTTCCTTTTGAAGCAGCCACTTTCCGACCAATAGGGTTTGCGGGTTTCCAAATCGAGATAGACGATCGGAATGCCTTGCGTCTCGATAGGCTTGCCTAGGCTTTCCGCTAATTAGATTTTTAGCAAGACCGAATTGGGTAGATAAGCAGCGATTTGCTTGGCGTTGGCATTGCTTGCTAGGGGGGTCTGCTCAGATTGCGTGTCATAAAGGGCAGTAAAATTTCCGCTTCCTCGCCCGGCTTGCCCTAAAGCCACAATGCATTCTTGGGCTTCAGGAAAGATATAGGCCGCGTTGGCTAGCATCAAAAGCGCTTTACTGGCAATCGCAATCCGTTGCTCCTTTGCAGGCCCTCGCCCAGCCGAGAAAGGGGGAGTGAGAAGCGGATGCGTTTCTGCCCTCTACCTGATTGGGCAAGGATTGCCCGCCTTACTGTCTTGCTGCCCTATGACTTAGGACGTTTATGCAGTCTGGGCTTTGGAGAGTTGCGGTGATTATAGCACCGTTGTTTTCCAGCTCGTAATGCGGTGAAAGCCAAAGAACAAAAGAGATGTAAAATTAGAAAAACACTCGCATAGGAGTAACACAAATGCGTCTTCATGACATCTTCGCCAATATCACTGCAAACGATATCGCCCGAATAACCAGCGATTTGGTTTGCTTCGATACCACCAACCCGCCTGGCAATGAGCGCCATGCGGTTGAATATATTGCAGAACTGCTCAAACCCCAAGGATATGAATGTCGATTTATTGAGCATGAGCCACGAAGAGCTACATTGTATGCCTGTCTAAAAGGCAGCGGTGAGCGCGGAGCATTGGTGCTCAACGGGCACGTGGATGTTGTACCGGTTGGCGCAGGGGGTTGGCAACATCCACCCTTTGCGGGTGTGATCGAAGATGGCAAGGTCTGGGGGCGCGGTTCTGCGGACATGAAAGGTGGTGTTGCTGCGATGGTCGTGGCTGCCAAAGCCATTGCCCAAGCCAATTTACCTCTGAGGGGCGACCTAGTCCTTGCGGCAACCGCCGGAGAAGAGGTAGATATGATTGGAGCTAAATCATTATCTTCTTTACCCGATGCCCCAACATGGCAAGCGGTGATCATCTCGGAACCTACCTCAAATCGTCTTGGTTTGGCAGAGCGAGGGGTTTTCTGGACGGAAATTACCACGTATGGCAAAACGGCGCATGGCTCCACGCCAGAGTTGGGGATCAATGCCGTGATGATGATGGTGAAACTCTTGAGTGAATTTGAGAAATTGGAAATCCCCTTCCAACCCCATTCTGTGTTGGGCAATTTCACGCGCAGCGTCAACACCATTCAAGGTGGTGTCAAAGTTAACGTTGTCCCCGATCAATGCTCAGCCATGATAGACATGCGCACCCTTCCTAGTCAAAATCACATCGAATTATTGCGTTTGCTAGAGAGTTTCCTGACTCGCATGGAAACGGAGTTTCCTGATTTGAAAGCTGCTATTCGGGTAGTTCACGATTTGCCATCAGCCGAAACCCCCTATGGTTCAGAAGCTGTGCAGAAGTTCCTCGCTGCAGCAAAGACCTATTGCGGAATGGACATTACCCTTGTCAAAGTGCCCTTTGCCACCGAAGCGGCGATCTTTGTGCCAACATTAAGTGTGCCAACAATGATTTTTGGTCCAGGCGATCCCGCCCTAGCCCATCAGCCAGACGAGTTCATCGAAATCACGGAGATGGAGAAAGCAGCTAAAATCTATGCTGCTGCGGCAGTAGAGATGCTGGTCAATTAAGGATTTAGCTGTAGGGGCAAAAAATTTTTTTACTCTTGGTAGTTCAGGATATAATACTTTTAGGACAATGCTTGCAGAATTGTCGTAGGCGCGTGAGGGGTTGAGGTGTGTCTGCTCAGCAGAAGGGGGGAGTTCTCGTCACAAACCACGACGCTGGCGGTACGGTTTCCAAGGATTTGGAGCTGTGTTTTGAAGCAATCCAACTTTTACGGAGGTCTTATGGACAAAAAAACCGTTGGCTTAATTGCCACCATTGGAACGGCTTTATTTTGTGGCTGCCCCGGCGTCTTTTTGTGCATCTTCGGCGCAGTTTCTGCACTGGGAGCCGGCACCTTTGAACTCGGCGAGCAGAGTGGGAACATTCCGCCCGCAGCTGGCATTCCCATCCTCTGTCTGGGTCTGTTGTTGATGGTAGTGCCTGTTGCAGTCGGTTTCTTCACCTTGCGCAAGAAACCTCAACCGCCGGCGAGCGACGAACCACTCCCACCGCCAGGATAAAACAACAAACAACCTGCGAGAGGCTGGCGAACCACCGGGCTGGCTAGAACCTGCGACAAGCTTCGATGATTTCCGCTGCGATGTCGTAGCGGTGGAAGGCGGGCATTAGGTAAATTCCGCTTGCCCAACTGCGCATTTGCTCTATCAACTCTAGAGCAATGCGAATACCCTCCTTTGCCGCGTTATCACCCGCGCTGCGAATGCGCTCCAGCGTCTCTTCTTGAATATGAATGCCTGGCACTTCATTATGCAAGAAAAGGGCATGGCGCAAACTATATAACGGCAGCACCCCCACCAAGATGGGAGTGTCAAGCTCCCCGTATTGAGTCTGATAGTAATGCAGGAATGCCTCGGCTTGTTGCGGTTGAAAGACCGGTTGGGTGAGGATAAAATCTGCGCCAGCCTCTAGTTTTCTGCGCAGATTTTTGGCTTCCTGTTGAAAATCGACCGGAGTGAGGTTCAAGGCACAGCCGACAAAGAACTGGGTGGGCTGTCCTAACTCGGCACCGGCTTGGTCAATGCCCACATTGAGGTGTTGCTTGATAAGCTTGATTAAGCCCGATGGAACGAGGTCGTAATTATCCATGGCATTGGGATAATCACCAATGGCGGTCGGATCGCCCATCACGACAAAGACATTGCGAATGCCCAAAGCATGAGCTGCCAGTAAATCGCCTTGTACGCGCAACAGATTGCGCCCGCGAGTGGGAAAGTGCAAGGTCGTTTCGATGTCGAAAGTCCTTTGCACCAATTCACAGACCGCCCAAGGGCTCATACGCATGCGCGCCATCGGACTATCGGCAATGTTAATCACATCTGCACCGGCTTCGCTGAGCAGACTTGCGCCAGCAAGCAACTTGTGCGTGGAGAGTCCGCGCGGTGGATCCATCTCTACGCTGATTACAAACTTCCCCTCTGCCAGCTTTTTTGCCAAGCGCGAAGGTGGTTCCACTTCTGCCCGAATGTCCTCAATCTCTATCGGCATTGAAAGTTCACTGACCGACGGCGCGCATCCTTCTGCTTGACCATCTAACGCGGCGCGCATGGCGGCAATGTGCGCTGGTGTCGTGCCGCAGCAACCCCCCACCAAGCGTGCACCAGCTTCGCAAAATGCCAGAGCGTACTCTCCAAAGTATTCAGCGTTGGCGGGATACATAATCCGTCCGCCAACCTGTTCTGGCCAGCCAGCGTTGGGCATGGCGGAGAACGGCGGTAGGTTGATCTCGCTTGATGCCAGCGCTTGCCCCATTTGACGCAAAATTCGCCACACCTGCGCCGGACCACCCGAACAATTCACTCCAATTACATCTGCACCAAACTCAGAGAGTTGACGTGCTACTTGGGTGGGAGTATCACCGAGCAAGGTGACATCATCGCGCGTGAAGGTCATGGAAGCGATGAGCAGCAGAGAGCAAAGTTCTTTTGCCGCGCGGATCGCCTCTCTCATCTCATAGAGGTCGCTAAAGGTTTCGAGGATAATCCCATCCACGCCAGCTTCTAGGAGGGCCTCAATTTGTTCCCGAAACGCCTGCCGCGCTTGATCGGGTTGAACGCGTCCGAAAGGTGCCAAGCGAACCCCTAGAGGGCCAACATCACCGAGAAGGTAAACTTTCTTTGAAACAGATTGAACTGCTTGGCGGGCAATCTCAACCCCGGTGTGGTTGATGCGTTTGAGCTCTTTTTCCATTCCATGCTGGGCAAGTTTATAGCGATTTGCTCCAAAGGTATTGGTTTGTAGCAAATCACTGCCAGCTTGCAGATAATCGCGATGGATTTGCAAAACCAAATCGGGGTTGGTAAGGTTCAAAGCATCAAAGCACTCGTTGAAGCTGACGCCCCGGGCGTGAAGTTGAGTACCCATCGCTCCGTCTGAAAGCAGCGGAACCCCGGTGTTGAATAAGACATCTTTCAAGTCGTTTATAGGATTCATGGCTCACGCTCTCATAAGCTGTTCAACTCGGCTGCCGCCAACCGTATAATACTTCGCTTGCGGATGATGGACGACAATCGCTGCTGTGGATTGTTCAGGAACCAGTTGGTAGGCAGCGGTCAAGCTCATCCCCAATTCCTTCTCAACCGGTAACAGATCGAACACTTTGCGGTGATCCTCCAATTCGGGGATAGCTGGATACCCCCACGAATACCGCTTTCCTTGTCCTGCGGGGATGCCCAATTCGCGGCGGATGTGTCGGTGCAAATACTCTGCTGCCGCCTCGGCAGTTTGCACCGCCAGACCATGCACGTAATAGGCTTCGGTGTAATTGCCTTCCGCTTGCAGTTGGTCAAAATATTCAGTGGCTTCATGTCCCACAGTGACTACTTGGAACGCAACTACATCGAAAATACCACTCGAGCGCGGTGAGAAGTAATCCGACAAACAGAGATATTCGTCATCCTCCTGACGAGGAAAGTGAAAGCGCACTAGCTCAACCCATTCGTCGGGAGAATTGGAGATCGAATCGGGATCATAAACGATCAGGTCATCACCTTCCGATTGGCAGGGCCAGTAGCCATACGCGCCTTGCGGTTTCAGCCACCCTTGGTGCTGCGCATGGCTTTGCATGATTTCGAGCCGCTGTTCAAAGTCACGGCGCAACCTTTCCCATTCTTCTCCGTGAGCATTTTTTGCCCCCCAAGAAAGGCGGAAAAGGTCGTTTTTGAACAGGCATTGAAAAACCATTTGTAAGGGCATCTCGCGCACGATGTGGCTTCCCCACCGCACACCGCGGGGGAACTGCAAGGGTTTGGCGATAATTGCAGAGCGCTGTTTAACTTCTGGAACGCGCTCGCTTTGTATTGGCCGGGCAAGCTCGCGCTCGGCATCCTGACGCACTTTTGCAATCAAGGCTTGGCGTTTTTCTGCATCCACAAGCTGATCCATGACCGCTAAGCCTTCAAAGGCGTCCTTGCAATAGAAAACACCGGGTTCATACACGCGCTGATCTTCGGTGAACAAGATCCGCCAACCAAAGCGGCGGTTGATCGCTGCACCGCCGATCAGCACGGGGAACTTCAAGCCGCGGCGATGCAGTTCATTGACAATGAGGGGCATCTGTTTGGAGGTGCTAACCAATAGGGCACTCAAGCCAATAGCATTTGCGTTTTGTTCAACAGCGGTGGAGATGATTGTTTCTGCCGGAACTTGTTTACCCAAATCATGCACGGTGTACCCGTTGTTGACCAGAATGGTCTTGACCAGATTCTTGCCGATGTCATGCACATCGCCATAAACCGTGGCGAGGACGATTTTGCCTTTGCTTGTGCCTTCTTGCTTTTCGAGGTAGCCCTCCAAGTGTGAGACAGCCTTTTTCATCACTTCGGCGGATTGGAGGACGAAGGGTAAAATCAATTCGCCGGCGCCGAATTTATCGCCCACTTCTTTCATGGCGGGAAGCAACACTGTGTTGAGGATGTTAACTGCAATTTCATGTTGTTTTTTCCTCAACTCCCCCTCACCCACGTCCCCTCTCCCAAAGGGCGAGGGAGGAACGCCCTCACCCCCGGCCCCTCTCCCAAGGGGCGAGGGGGGAATGCCCTCACCCCCGGACCCTCTCCCAAAGGGCGAGGGGGGAATACCCTCACCCCCGTCCCCTCTCCCGATGGGAGAGGGGGGTGGTAGGGGTGAGGGAGGTTGCGCTAGCGAAAGTTGGATAATTTCGTCAATATCCGCCTCCACCCCCTCCTTATGCCGATGCAAAATCCGCCAGTACAAGCGCTCTTGCGGTGTCATTGCGGCAAGCAGGGCTGAGGTCTGATCCTTTTCCCCTTGGCGAACCCGCCCCCCTTGCGCAGCGAAATAATCGATGAAGCGGGTGAGAGCATCTTCACGGCGGGCAAAGATTAAATCCTCAGCCAGCTCGCGCTCGGTCGAATCGATCTCCGCATAGGGAGTGATATGGGCTGGGTTGACAATCGCCATATCCAACCCCTTTTGGACGGCATGGTAGAGCATCACACTGTTCAATACTGGGCGAGCATTGGATGCCAAGCCAAAGGAAAGATTGCTGACTCCGAGCGAAGTCAGTACGCCCGGCAGGTTTTCTTTGATCAGCCGAATCCCTTCTAAGGTCTCGATGGCTGAATGGCGATATTCTTCATCGCCAGTAGCTAGAGTAAAAGTCAGCGCGTCAAAGACGAGTGCGTCGGGAGATAGACCAATCTCCCCAACTGCTAAGCGGTAGATGCGTTGAGCAATCTCCAATTTTCGCTGAGCGGTTTTTGCCATCCCTTGTTCGTCGATGGTCAGGCAAAGCACGGCGGCATTGAAATCCTTTGCCAGTTGGAACACGCGCCGCGCTTTTGCTTCCCCGCCCTCGAGGTGAGTGGAATTGAGCAAGCAGCGGCCCGGGGCGGTCTTCAGGGCGATTTCCATCACTTCTGGTTCGGTCGTGTCGATAACTAATGGGGCATCCACTCCTGTTGCCAAAAGTTTGACCACTTTGCGCATGGTCTCAGTTTCATCTGCGCGCTCGGTGAGAGCAACAGAAACATCTAAGGCATGGGCACCGCCTTCCACTTGTTGCCTAGCCAATTCGAGGATGGTATCGTAGTTTTCTTCCAGCAGGAGGCGTTTGAATTGGCGTGAACCCTGAGCATTGCAGCGCTCGCCGATCAACAAAGGCGGCGGTTGCTGATGCATTTCCACTGCGCGCACCGCTGAAGCGAGATGGGGTGGATAAGCTGCTGCTTGAAAGATTTTCGGCTGGGGAGTGAGATAGCCTTTTTCGCGTAAACTCTCGATCAACAACTGCAAATGGCGGGGAGTTGTCCCGCAACAACCCCCAACCACACGAATGCCATAGCGCTCGACAAAACCCAGCATCTCCCTAGCAAATGGCTCAGGTTCTAAAGGATAGACGGCTTCACCATCCACATTAAGAGGCAAACCGGCATTGGGTAGACAGGATACGGGGAGTGGGGCATGTCTACCCAGATAGTCAATCGGTTGGCGCATGTGTTCTGGCCCGGTGGAGCAGTTCAACCCGATCACATCGATGTCCATACCGGCCAAGATAGCCAGGGCTGCCCCAATATCGGTGCCGAGCAGCATTCGCCCATTGGTGTCTAGGGTGACTTGAGCTTGGATGGGGATGCGGGTATTTAGTTCTCGAAAGGCTTCGTGAATGCCTAGAATAGCAGCCTTGACTTCCAAAATGTCTTGGGAAGTCTCGATCAGCAGTACGTCTACTCCACCCTCGATCAATCCGACCGCCTGTTCACGAAACACATCAAGCAATTCATCAAAGCTGATGTTCGAGAGATCCGGGTCATCAGCGGAAGGTAGTTTTCCTGAAGGGCCGATCGAGCCGGCCACAAAACGGCGTTGGTGAGTAGTGCTATACTCGTCTGCCAGTCGTCTCGCAAGGGATGCTGCAGTGCGGTTGATTTCAATCACCCGTTCTGCCAGGCCATATTCACTCAGGGTGATGCGGTTCGAGCGAAAGGTGTTGGTCTCAATCGCATCTACGCCAACCTCAAGGAAAGAGCGATGCACTGCTTCAACTGCTTTCGGATGCGTGATGACAAGGTAATCATTACAACCAAAGGTCCTTTCCCCACCGAAATGCTCAGCGGTCAACTTCATCTTTTGCAGGTTTGTCCCCATTGCACCATCATAAACCAAGATGCGATGGGAGAGGGTTTGTAAATAGAGGTGATTTAGCTGCTTGGCTCTCATTTGGATAAGTTATCTTGGGATTGTCGGAATTTTAGAAAAGTTTAACACGCTACCTTGAGAGTGTCAACANAGTGCGTTCTTGTAGAAGGTGTGCCTGAGAGAGAGGGCGAAAATCGCTTCAACGAATTTGAGAGAAAAAGCAAACACCTACACAAGGAGCGCCTCCTTAATTCGGGAAGCAACAACCAAGAAAATAAGGGAAGAAGTTTTAGGAACATCTTAACTTAGCTAAGCAGCTAATTAATTTTTTCCGACTTTGTAATAAACGACCATCCCAATAGGTTATATCCATAGCTGCCATAAAATATCATCAGAATCTTTTTAACTAAGCGTCAATGCTAGCTATTCATCCTAAGGTGAGAAAGCATTGTCATTTCAAGAGTTTCTTGATGGATTCTAATGATCTGTATTGATAAGAAAACTTACAAGATTACCGAATTCACAAAGACATCTCGCATTCTTTTGTAGGGGAATGAATGTTGTTCTTTTATTCCGAAGGAGCATAGCGAATGAGGATCGTAATATTTCCCGATTCACTTGAAATGACAGAAGGTCAATTCATGCCTTTAGACTTAGAATCATCACGGTTTTGCCAAATAATGGCTGAACAAGTCTCCTTCCTCTGCATAGAGAGAAATCTCAGACATCGAAAAAGACCCAGCCCATGTTGTGATGGAAGGCTAAATGGGGATTGTCGAAATAATAAAAATTGAGTTCGGTTGATGGAACCCACCCTGGATGATGTTTATTCCGCTCTCACTGAGCATAACCAATAGAGCGGGTGCTATCCGCTCTATTGGTTATGGATTAGCTTCGGTTATACTCTACACCTAAACAATCCCCAATTCCTTCAATTTCTCCTCTGGCACAACACCGTTGACCCAGCCACGCGCCTTATAGTATTCTTCCAACATCAAGTCCAGCTCGCAGACATGTCCCTCGGAGCCAGGCATGGTGGAGGGTTCTTTCAGGAATCGCTCTGGTAGGTAGTCACTGCCTTCGCGGAAGCCAGCCAAGTTGTTGAAGTAGCGCTCTAAGTTGTAGACCCGCTCGCCACATTTGAGCATCTCTTCGACCGTGTAGTTCAGGCCAGTGATGGCATTGAACTGCGCCGTGTATTCCTCCATGCTTTCGGCAAAGGCGGAGAACTTGCACAAGTCAAGCGAATCGGAGACGGCGTGAACATCTTGGAAGACCTTGGTCAATTCACCTTTGCCTTTCCATTCCAGCGGGTCAGCCTTGAGCGAGCGGAAGGGCATGATGTTCAACTCGGCGGCGGGGGTGTAGGCGCGCAGGTGGCAGGCGCCGCGATTACTGGTAGCGTAGGCAATGCCCATTCCCTTGAGGCCGCGCGGGTCGTAGGCTGGGATGCCCATTCCCTTCACTGTCATGGCGATTTCGGGGTGCCCCCAAGCCTTGGCGGCGCGTTCGGTGCCTTCGGCAAGCACATTGCCAATCCCTTCTCGGAAGGCGATCTTCTGCACCGTATCAACCATGCCCATATAATCGCCCCATTTCAACCCGCCGGCGCCGTTGGTATAGCCCTTTTCGCTGGCTTCCATGTAGACTGCTAGCACGTCGCCGACCTCAATGGCATCAACCCCATAATCGTTTGCCATGTCAATCAGTTTGGCAATCGAGGGAGCATAATCGTTGCCGCAGTTTGCGCCTAGTGACCAGGCTGGTTCGTATTCAAAGCTTTCCATGTGCAAGCCGGCAAAAGGACCTTCTTTGATTTCAACTTCCTTCTTACATGCTACCGGGCAGGCGTGACAAGTGGGATCATTGACCAAGATATTCTCTTTCACCCACTCGCCGCTGATCTTTTCGGCGTGTTCCCCGAAGGAAGTGACCAAGGCATTGCGGGTAGGTAAGGCGCCCATGTTGCTGGTGATGTTCATCAAGACATTTGTACCATAGACCGACAAACCGCCTTTGCGTGGGCTGGTGATGTTCTCCTCTGCCATGATCGTCGCTAAGGCGCGCTTGTGGGCTTCTTTCCACGCCTCGTGATTGGCTGCTTTGGGCATTTTCTTTTCAGCTTTGATCACAATAGCTTTGAGGTGCTTGCTGCCGCCGACGCATCCCGTGCCGCCGCGGCCGCTGGCGCGATCGTTCTCATTCACCCAGCAGGCAAAGCGTACTAAATTCTCACCAGCCTGCCCGATGGCGATCACCGAGAGGTCTTTCTCGCCATATTTCTCCTTAAAGTGTTTTACGGTCTCGTGCACACCTTTGCCCCACAGTTCAGAGGCATCGAGCAACTCCACTACCCCATCATGCACATAAGCGTAGACTGGCTTTTCAGCTTTGCCCTTGAAGATTAACCCGTCAAAGCCAGCCCAGCGCAAGCGTGCTGCTGACCAACCGCCGTGATGGCTATCTACAACAGTGCCAGTTAATGGGGATTTGGTGACAATTGCCATGCGCCCGCTCATGTTGGCTTCGGTTCCAGTTAGTGGGCCATTCATGAAGCACAAGATGTTATCGGGGGAAAGGGGATCAACTTGCGGCCCGTTTTCAAAGACATATTTCACACCAAGCCCACGTCCCCCAATATATTTGCGTGCCCATTCATCTGGGATGGATTCATATGTTACGGTTAAGGTTGTGAGGTCAACTCGCCCGATCCGATCAGCGTACCCTCCAAGTGTAGTCATTTTTTCCTCCTTTGTGATCTAATCAAGCTAAAACACACCCATATGTTTCGTTGAGAACCTCGATGATCTATTGGATAAAGATAAACCTTTTCCTTTGCCACCTCCTTTCTATAGCTTCACAGTCATCATAATTCAGGCGACTGAGATGAATTTGACCGGTTAATCACTGCCGCAAAATCAGCCTTCTCAGCGCCCGGGTGGAAAAATAGCAATTTCGTCTTGGGGTGCAATTGGATGCTCGTGCCCATACCCATAAGAGAGATCACGCCCGTTCAACAGAATCCGCCATCCTTTGCGGAAAACATACACTGGGACTACTTCGAGCCATTCGGAATGGCTTTTCTCTTCGGTATCCCAAATAGTTACTAAGGCGTGAGAACGAGCATCGGGGTAGTAGCTAAACAATTTTCCCAAGACCTTAGCAGCCGTGTCCCCTGAATAGACACGGACAATCACCTCGCTCTTACCGATGATCGGACGCACAGTGCCAAATAGCTTAACTCGAATAGGATATTCTCCAGCTTCAAACTCACGCGCGATCTGATAACCGAGCAGCATCAAGTTAAGTTGAGCATTCAAATATTTGCTCCAGCCTGCCATTGCAGCAGCTATGTCTTGAGCTTTGAGTCCTGCTTCGCCAAGAGCCTGTGCAAAAAATGCCAATACGCTCCCCATGGCGGCAGTCACATAGGTTGGTGGAGTATGGATTTGACGAGGACCGTGCCCGGCATGGAATTTTCCTGCCCGAAAGAGATAGGTGGCAAATTCATCGCTGGTGTCGATCCCCAAAGTACGGGCTAACCAGATGGTAAAGAAGCGACGCCGCTCCTCTAAGTGTTCTTGGTCGATGTTTTCTTCCCAGCCCAGAATTGCAGCGGTTTCGGGGAATTGCTGCAAGTGGTTATAGGTTTGGATGACAAGCTCAACGGCACGGTGCATTAATGCTTCAACCGAGCGGGACATGGCTAACTTATCCTCGTTTCCCAAACCGAGAAATGTGAGCGTCCGCCGCCATTCTTCGATGGGAGTTGGCGCTAAGTTTCTTAACTCGAAGGAGGATCCCCACCAATCCTGCTCAATTGAGGATAAAGCAAGTTGTGGATACAAACTCATTGCCTTTGGCGAAAACGGTGGATATGGGACTAAGTAATGTTAATTTTACATAAATGTTCCAGATTCAGCAAGTGAAATTCGTCTTAACCGCCGAATCCAACCTCCCGCAGGCGGTTTGCAATCTTTGGGAGGTGATCAAATACTATTTTGGAGTATTGCAATAATTTTTACCAAAATGGTCTGATGACACAAAGCACATTCGAATTAGGAAAGGAATCCCTTGTCTTTTCGGGGTTTCCCTGTCAAAATATACTGAACTAGTTTGTATAAGACTTATTTCCAAAGGAAAGGGAATGAACTATGACTGCCTCGAAAAAAGATATCGCCAGACAGCCAGTAGAATATAAACCCCTAAAACGCGTCTTCCCTGTTCCCTCTGATATCGAAATCGCCCAAGCAGCCGAACTGAAGCCCATTCGGCAAATTGCGGCCGAGTGTGGCATTCTGGAAGACGAACTCGAGTTGCATGGCAACTACATTGCCAAGGTCAAACTGGATGTGCTTGAGAGACTCAAAGATGTGCCGGATGGAATTTACATTGATGTGACTGCCATCACCCCAACCCCATTGGGCGAAGGCAAGACGACAACAACCATGGGCTTAAGCCAAGCGCTCGGAGCACACCTAAAAAAGAATGTCTTTACTTGCATCCGCCAACCTAGTCAAGGTCCGACCTTTGGGATCAAAGGTGGTGCTGCCGGTGGTGGATATAGTCAAGTCATCCCCATGGAAGACTTCAACTTGCACCTCACGGGAGACATTCATGCCATTACGGCTGCAAACAACCTGCTTGCTGCCGCTATCGACTCGCGCATGTTCCATGAAGCGCAACAAGACGATGAAAAACTCTTCAACGCTCTCTGCCCGCCGGACAAGCAAGGGAAACGGCGCTTTTCGCCCACCATGTTGCGTCGCCTGAAGAAATTAGGCATCGACAAGACCGATCCGGATGAATTGACCCCCGAAGAGCGCAGCCGTTTTGCCCGTTTGGACATTGATCCCGATACGATTACTTGGCGCCGCGTGGTGGATACCAACGATCGCTTCCTGCGCGAGATTGAAATCGGCCTTGGTCCTGAAGAGAAGGGCATGACCCGCCGCACTGGTTTTGACATCACCGTTGCCAGCGAGATCATGGCGATCCTAGCCCTGACCACCGATCTTGCTGATATGCGCGAACGTTTGGGAAAAATCGTAATCGGCACAAACCGCAAAGGCGAAGCGATCACTGCTGAAGATTTGGGTGTCGCCGGCGCGATGACTGTCTTGATGAAAGATGCCATCAAACCAACTCTCATGCAGAGCTTGGAAGGCACACCGGTCTTCGTCCATGCCGGACCGTTTGCCAACATTGCGCATGGCAACAGCTCCATCATTGCCGACCGCATTGCCCTTAAGTTAGCAGATTATGTGGTCACCGAGTCCGGCTTCGGTGCCGATATTGGCATGGAAAAATTCTTCAACATCAAGTGCCGCTACTCTGGGTTGATCCCCAATGTGGTGGTGTTAGTAGCTACAGTGCGTGCTCTGAAGATGCACGGTGGCGGGCCAAAGGTCGTGGCAGGCAAACCGCTAGACCCAGCCTACACCGATGAAAACCTTGAACTGCTCAAAGCCGGTCTATGCAATATGCAACACCACATCAAGAACGTGCTCAAGTTCGGTATCCCCTGCGTGGTGGCAGTCAACTCCTTCGCGACCGATACTGAAAAAGAAGTGGAATTGGTGCGGGAGGCTGCCATCGAAGCGGGTGCAGATGATGCTTGTGTCTGCACGCACTGGATGCACGGAGGCGAAGGCGCTGTAGCTCTCGCCGAGGCCGTCGTCAAAGCCGCCGAAAAACCCAGCAATTTCAAGTTCCTGTACCCCTTGGATATCCCAATCAAGGATAAAATCGAGATCATCTGCAAAGAAATCTACGGCGCCGATGGTGTTGAGTACCTCCCCGAAGCCGAAAAGAAAATTGAGCTATACACCCGCCTTGGCTTTGACAAACTGCCTTTGTGCATGGCAAAGACACACCTCAGCCTGAGCCATGACCCCTCGCTGAAAGGCGTCCCCAAGGGCTTTATCGTGCCCATTCGTGATATCCGCGCCTCGGTTGGGGCTGGTTTCCTCTACCCCTTGCTGGGGGAGATGCGTACCATGCCGGGTCTGCCCACCCGCCCAGTTTTCTACGACGTTGACCTTGACTTGTCTACGGGAAGGGTGGTAGGCTTGTTCTAAGCCCTCACCCCCAGCCCCTCTCCCAGAAGGAGAGAGGAGCAGCCCTCACCCCCAACCCCTCTCCCAAAAGGAGAGGGGAGTTTTTTAAGAAAGCCTAATAAAATTGTAAGGTAGTACCTTTCTGTTTGGGTATAGAATGGTTTAGAATTAATATCTCTGAAAGGACGACTTTCTTTGTTGAAGTTTTCCTTTCGGGCAAGGATGCCCCATTAGCGGTTTCGGATGGAGAAGTATCAACTGGATGGAACCGGGCAACACGATAAAACTGGGGATGATGTTTCGATTCGGGAGAAATACCATTCTCTCATCCAGCGTTTAACTCAAATCCAAACTCTATTTATGAGCGCAGGGGAATATCAGGACAAGCAATTTATGCTCGAACGAATTGTTCAGACAGCCGTTGAGCTTCTCAATGGAGAAGGAGGTTGTCTTTATCTCGCCTATCCAGAAGAACAGGAGTTGGAAGCTTACATCGAACATGGACCCTTCGGGGACCCCTACCGCGGGGTACGCTTGGCTTATGGGGAAGGCGCAGCCGGCTGGGTGGCGAAGGAAGGCAAACCTCTCCTCCTTGAGGATTATGCTACCTGGCCGTTTCATCCCCACAAATTGGGGCCGCCATATCTCTATCGCTCGGTCATTTCGGCGCCATTATTTTGGGATAATCACCTTGAAGGTGTCTTACAGGTATATAGCACCCAGACACCCAATTGCTTCAGCGAGGATGACCTCAAGCTGCTTTGCATCTTTGCCAATCAAGCCAGCTTGGTGTTGCAAAGTGCTGTTCTCTTACAAAATGAACATCGCCAAAAGTTATTGGCAGAAAAACTTGCCATCGAGAATGCTCATCTCTATGAGCGGGCTGAAAGTGAAAAACGAAACCTCAATGTGATCTATGCCATCGGTCACCAGCTTACTGCTAGTTTAGAACCGGATGAAATTCTGCAACGTGCTATTCGACTGGCGACCGAGTCTCTGAAGGGTTACTTCGGTCTAGCTTTCCGCTATCTGCCAGACAAAGATACCCTTTCGTTGCGCGCTGTATGGGGAACCTTTCCGACAACCATTGAAGAATACAATCGCACAATCCACTGGACGGGCGAGCGCGGCTTTATGGGTTGGGTGATGAAAAACCGCCAGGCCGATTGGATCCCAGATGTCAGCAAAGATCAACGCTGGTGGCACCATACAGGATATGACGAGGAAGTGCGTTCCACCATTGCTGCTCCTATTCTCTTTGAAGATCAGTTGTATGGCGTTCTTGCGATCATGCACACCGAGCTAAACGCTTTTGGTGAGGAAGAGTTGAACTTGATGAAAGCCATCTGCCAGGAGCTGAGTTTGGCACTCAGCAATGCTGAACGCTATCAAGAAGTGCAACATCGCCTGCGTCAGATGACCCTGCTGCAGAAGCTCACCCAAAACTTTTCCCGCCATCTCGATCTGCAAGAATTGCTCCAAGCTGTCGTCGATGAGCTGGCAGATAACTTTCACTACCCGATCATCGAGATCTTCCTGCGCAATGGCGATATCCTAAATTTGCGTGCCTATCATGGCAATAGTGTTATTGTCCCCGAAATTCCCATCGACCGGGGAGTGATCGGCAAAGCTGTGCGTAGCAGACAGACTCAAGTCATCCTTGATGTCTCTCAAGACCCCGACTATCTACCCGACAATCCACAAACCGTCTCTGAATTTGTTATGCCCATTCTCTTGCACGATGAAGTTGTGGGGGTGCTCAACATCGAAACCGACCGTACCGTTGCCCTAAGGCAAGCAGATGTAGATTTCTTTAAACTCCTTGCTGACCAAATCGCTATCGCATTTGAGAATGCCACGCTATATGAGAACGTGCGCCGCTACGCCGACCAACTTGAAGAAGCGGTCATCCGCCGCACGGCTGAACTCTCCGAATTGTATGAGCTAAGTCAAGAAATTGGGTATGTGCTGACTTACCAGGATTTATTGCAAATTCTCCTCAGTCATCTGCGCACAGCCGTCAAGTGCGATTTTGCGGTCGGGTGTTTCTTCACAAACCACACCATCACTTTGTATGTCACCGCTCAGCGCCCGCTTGCGGAAGAAACTATCTCGGCACTTCGGAATCATTGTCAAGCCGAATTGAAGCAAACCTTCGGCAAAGACCCGACGATCCTTGGAATCGAAGTCAACCTAGCAGAGCATGATCCCCATTCCCTCCCGATCCAAGGCTTTCAATCGATCCATCGTTGCCCGATCTTTTTGAATGATCAAATTGTTGGGATGTTGGGAATTGCAGACGAAAAGTTGCACCTGTTTGGTGACGAACAATTGCGCTTGCTGCAGACCTTTGCGAATCAGGCTTCCATCGCTCTACAACGGCTCGAGAGCGTGCGTGAAGCGGAAAAGAAACGGTTGGGCGATTTGGTTGAAAATTTATCTATCGGCATCTTGTTATTAGATAATGAACACCATATTTTGGTGATGAATCCGATCGCCAACCAATTGCTCAAGACGTTACAAGCCAAAATTGAGGGGAATCTGCTCTGCTCGCTAGGCTCAAAAACGATCGACGAATTACTCACGCAGGCTACCAGCGACCTCCCCTTGGAACTTAGCGTTGAAAAGCCTTTCCGACGTATCTTTGAAGCTCAAGCTAATTCTATTGGACAACCTCCCACTCAGTGGGTGATCACGCTGCGGGAGGTTACCCTGGAGAGGGAAATCCAAACGCGGATCCAGATGCAGGAGCGGCTCGCTACCGTTGGACAATTAGCTGCTGGCATTGCGCATGACTTCAACAACATCATGGCAGCCATCCTGGTGTATGCGGATCTCTTGCGCAATGACCCTTCGCTAAGCCCCGCCGCTCAAGACCGCTTAGGCATTATTCAACAACAAGTGCATCGCGCGGCTAGTCTCATCCGCCAGATTTTGGATTTCAGCCGGCGATCGATCATGGAGCAGACCACCCTCGATCTATTGCCCTTTATCAAAGAATTTGAGAAGATGCTCTCGCGCGTCTTGCCAGAAACAATACGGGTCGAGCTTCGCTATCAACCGCAAAATTATCACGTTCTAGCGGATCCCACCCGACTGCAACAGATGCTGATGAATCTCGCCCTCAACGCACGCGACGCAATGCCGAATGGTGGCCTGTTGCGCATCTCTCTTGCTCGCCTCAGCTTGAAAGAAAACGAAGAGAAGCCCAATCAGTTCATCCAACCCGGCGAATGGATCGTGATCGAAGTGCACGACACCGGGCATGGCATAGCCGCCGAACATCTCCCCCATATCTTTGAGCCCTTCTTCACCACAAAACCGGTTGGTTTAGGCACTGGCTTGGGGTTAGCTCAGGTATATGGCATTGTCAAACAGCATGGGGGATACATTGATGTTCACAGCCAACTCTCTCAAGGTACAACTTTTACCATTTATCTTCCCGCTCTTTTACAACCAGCGAAAGATGCTGCCCTAGAACAGCCTTCCCTGTTCGTGGATGGAAAGGGGAAGACGGCTCTAGTGGTTGAAGACGATCCTGCCACGCGCAATGCTTTGAAGGCTTTGCTCGAAGCGCAGCATTATCATGCGCTCACCGCTGCTGACGGTCGCGAAGCGCTTGAACTCTGGGAGAGATACCAAGATAACATTGAATTTCTGGTCAGCGATATCGCCATGCCCCGCCTAGGTGGCATAGAGTTGTACAACACCATAAAGGAAAAACAGCCGGACCTGAAGATGCTCTTGATTACTGGGCACCCCCTCAACGAAGAATACCGCGCTGCCCTGGAGGGTGGGCAAATCCACTGGCTCCAAAAACCTTTTTCGATCCCCGAATTCAACCAAGCTATCCGAACACTGCTCGAACACAGTCTTTAGCTCAACGCAGTGATCCAATTACCATTGCTAAGATGATCAAAATTGCAATAACAACAAATATGATTTGTCGCATGCGAATCTGACGCATCTCGCGGCGAGAGATTGGTCTTTTGCTCATACTTTTCCTTTCACTCCAAACCCGATTTTATCTGCGCAGCTAACTGCGGAGTAATTCCTTCAACAGCGGTTAGTTCTTCGACACTCGCATTACGAATGGATTCGATATCCCCAAACCGCTGGAGCAGGCGTTTGCGTTTGACGGGTCCGATGCCGGGGATCAGCTCCAAGCGAGAAGCCATCCCTTGTTTGGTGCGCGCCTTGCGGTGCGCAGTGATGGCATAGCGATGAGCTTCATCGCGGATTCGTTGAATTAAATAAAATCCCTGCGAATGTCTGGGCAAGAGTATGCTCTCAGCGCGATCGGGTAAAAAGATCTCTTCCTGTTGCTTCGCCAAACTGACCACCTTGACCCGCTCCAGCAAACCGAAGCGTTCCAACACTTTTACGGCACGGCTCAGTTGCCCCTTGCCACCATCGACAATGACCAGATCGGGCAAAAGAGCAAAAGCGGCATCCAATTTCTTGCCGGGTTCTTCCGCTCTTTCCTGTGCGGCTTGCCAACGGCGAAAGCGGCGTTCAAGTGTCTCTTCCATGCTGGCAAAATCATCTGGTCCGCTGACCGAGCGGATGTTAAAGCGGCGATAATGGCTCTTGCGCGGTGTCCCCTTTTCAAAAACCACCATGCTGCCAATTGCCGCCACCCCTTGCGTGTTGGAGATGTCATAACATTCGATGCGATTAAGCGGTTGAGGGATGCCCAATGCTTCTTGCAGTTCCACCAACGCTTGTTCTTGTCGATGGGTATCCACCTCCCATTGTGCCTTTAAGGTTCTCAAGGTCTGTGCAGCGTTTTCGGCAGCCATGTGGATTAATTCCTGCTGAATACCAGTGCGCGGCACGCTGATCTCGACTTTTTGCGCCGATTTCTTCTGACTTAACCATTGGCGGATGATCTGCGCTTCTTCCACTTCATGGGGCAAAAGCACCTGATCGGGAACTGTTGCTGCGCGATCGTAGAAATGCTTGATGAACTCTGCCATGACGGCTGAGTCGGGGGTCTCTTCAGCTCCTTCCAGGAGAAAATACTCGCGCCCAATCAACTTTCCACCACGAATGAAGAAAATCTGCACACATGCATCACCATCATCGCGGGCAAGGGCAATCACATCTGAGTCGGTCATCTCACTAGAGATCACTTTTTGCTTCTCGACCACGTTCTCAATGGCGCGAATTTGATCGCGGATCAACGCCGCTTGCTCAAATTGCAGATTTTCCGCCGCCTTTTCCATTTCCATCCGTAGGCGGGCGACAATTGGCTCGGTGTGTCCTTCCAGAAAATGGCACAAATCGGCGATCATTTGGCGATAATTTTCGCGGCTAATCGCCCCAATGCACGGTGCGCGACAAAGTTTAATGTCATAGTACAAACAGGCGCGTTCATCCTTGCCCGTGATCACTCGATCACAAGTTAGGTAAGGGAAGATACGCCGCAAGAGATCGAGTGTTTGGTGAACCGCCCAAACGCTGGTATAGGGCCCGAAATAACGCGAACCATCTTGCACCATCTGGCGGGTGACTGTCACTTTAGGGAACTCATCTGCCCAATGGACTTTGATATAGGGATAGCGCTTGTCATCTTTAAGGCGTACGTTGTAATGGGGGCGGTGCCTTTTGATTAGGTTCATCTCAAGGATCAGCGCTTCCAATTCCGAGTCGACCAGAATCCACTCAATATCGGCAATTTTTTCGACCATACGCCGGATGCGCGGACCGAGTTGGGTCGGGGCATGGAAGTAGGAACGTACACGGTTACGTAAATTCACCGCTTTACCGACATAAATAACCTTCCCTTCGGCGTCCTTCATCAAGTAACAACCTGGGCGGGTGGGCAAATTGGGCAGTAGAGCCGCAATCTTTTCCGGTAGGTCGTTTCTCTGGTTCATCGCGCGATATATTTTATCCGAATTTGAGGAAAGGCTAACGTTTTCGCTCTTTCGAGGGGTAGGTGTTCAAGCTGTCCTACCTTCGCAAGAGGTGGTAATTGTACCGCCGACCTTTGGTCGGTCTTTACCAAGCGGAGCTTGGTGGTACAGTTTGTACCGCCGACCTTTGGTCGGTTTCTACCAAGCAGAGCTTAGCGGTACAGTTCATACCGCCGACCTTCGGTCGGCAAATACCAAGCAGAGCTTAGTGGTACAGTTTGTACCACCGACCTTTGGTCGGTAAGCACCAAGCAGAGTTTGGCTATACAGTTCGCACATTGGTACCAAACAGAACTTAGTGGCATAATAAGAGATAACATGGAAACGCATGAGTATTTCTATCGCAGACTACCCCACTGGCATCCTGAAAACGCCACATTCTTCGTTACATTCCGATTGGAGGGATCCTTACCCCAATCTGTACTTGCTCAATTACAAGATGAGTACGAGCGAGAAAAGCGGTTGATTGAAACCCTGCCACCAGAAAATCGAGAGATCGAACAATATCATGCCTACAAACGGGCTTTTGCCCGTTATGACCGTGCTCTGGAACAAGCAAAGGGCACACAATGGTTAGCTGATCCCCAAATTGCCCAAATTGTCCAAAAAGAAATTCATTCCCTTCACCCGGAGAATTATATTTTGCTTTCTTACTGCATCATGCCAAATCATATCCATTTGCTGTTAAGCATGGAGAGCATTTTGCCTCCATCTGCCCGTAAAGATGGAACGCAATTCACAGCACTTAGTCAGGCTTTATGGCTACTGAAAGGACGTACGGGATACCTTTGCCGAAAAATTATGGGGCAGCATGGACGATTCTGGCATCGCGAAAGTTATGACCATGTTGTACGCAATGAACGTGAGTTTAGACGCATATTAAACTACATTGTGAATAACCCCGTCAACGCGGGTCTAGTCAGTGAGTGGCAAGCATGGCCTTATACCTATGTTAGTCCAGACTTATTTTAGCCAACTGGAGCGCAGCGATCTAGTTTGTACTACCGACCTCCAGTCGGTCTTTACCAAGCAGAGCTTGGCGGTACGGGGGAAAGTACCGCCGACCTTTGGTCGGTGGTGCCAAGCAGAGCTTGGCGGTACGGGGAAAGTACCGCCGACCTCTGGTCGGTTAGGTGCCAAGCAAAGCTTGGCGGTACGGGGAAAGTATCGCCGACCGGGGTATGTGAAAAAAGATCAACCAGTTCGGAAAGGGAATTGTGATAAGATACACAGCGTGGAAGAAAAATACGCCTTTGAACCACCGCGCCGTCAGGGATTGCTCTTTCAAGCAGCCTTGGCGATTGTCTTTGGCATCACCAGCTTACTTAGTTTTTTCCAAATGTTGCGAACTCCAATCGGTTGGGAATTTGTTTTTTATTTCATTGCCGGGATTTTTGCGGCTGGTTTTGTGCCTTGGGCGGTTTATCGCTGGTTTGCCTTGCGCAGCGCAGTGTATTGGATTGAGCGCAATGGGTTGCGCATTCGCTGGGGTTTGCGCTGGGAAGAACTGCCAATGAGCAGTGTGCGCTGGGTGCGGTCTGAAGTTGATGTGCGCCGCCAATTGGGAAGACGCCTTCCTCTACCGTGGGGGGCATTGCCTGGCGCAATCTTAGGCACGCGCCAATTGGCAGATGGCACCCTGTTGGAATATTTCGCTTCCGATTTTTCTACGATGGTCCTTGTGGCAACGGACGAACGCGTGTTTATTCTTTCGCCGGCTAAGTTGGAGGAGTTCCTGTATCTGATGCAACGCTTGCTCGAGTTTGGGGCGATCTCCCCTTGGCAGCGGCGTTCACAAGATCCGACATATATCCTCGGCGAGGTATGGCGCAACCCCATAGCGCGATCGTTGTTGGTTTTGGGTTTGCTGGGCAGCCTTACATTAATGGTCTGGGTGAGCCTGCTCATCCCGAATCTGGATGAAATATATCTGAGTTTAGCCGCCGAAGAGCCGACTCCATCAACGTATTTATTGCTTCTACCGCTGACGAATGGTTTCTTTTACGGAGTTAACGCGCTGGTTGGAATTTATTTTTACCGACGTGGCTTGTCACTCCAGCCAACAACAGAGGAACAACAACTGAGTCCTCTCTCGGCGGCCAGTAAGATCTATGCTTATTTGTTGTGGGGGTTTAGCATCCTCACCACGGTCTTGTTTTATTTTGCCATTTCGTTTCTAACCTATGTGGAATGATGCCTTTGCTATCCGATTAATCTTGGCTTTTGTGCTTAGTGCGATCATCGGTACATTGGCATGGCGTGTGAGGGCTCTCTCAAAAAGTGGGGCACTAGCAGCCTGGCTGATCGGTGGCATTGCCTTTGGAGTGGGTGGTTGGCGAGGCGCAAGCATCCTATTGACCTTTTTCGTCAGTTCCAGCTTGCTCTCGCGAGCATTTGCGCGGCGAAAGGAAGGTCTGAGCACCTTTGTCCTCAAGGGGTCGCAGCGGGACGCTGGACAGGTGTTTGCCAATGGGGGCTTTGGCAGTATGGTTTTGTTGTTGAGTCTTTGGTTTCCCGATTCATTCTTGCCATTTCTCGCTTATTGCGGAGCATTTGCAGCAGCGAATGCCGACACGTGGGCAACCGAGTTAGGTGTCCTTTCAACACCCCCGCCGCGTCTGATCACCAATGGAAATGTTGTCCCCAAAGGGACTTCGGGGGGAGTGACACCTTTGGGACTTCTAGCTTCATTGTTTGGGGCAGCCTTGATTGGCGGGGTGGCAGCTCTGTTTGTAACCGAGAGAAATTTGACTTTTCTGGCAGTTAGCCTAAGCGGTTTGCTCGGCAGCCTGTTTGATTCCTACCTTGGAGCTAGGTTTCAAGCGGTTTATTTCTGTCCAAATTGCCAAAAGGAAACCGAACGTTATCCGGACCATTCCTGTGGGGAGAGAACAAGGCATGTTCGCGGTTTGGCGTGGCTGGATAACGATGGGGTCAATTTTGCCTGCACAGTTGTTGGAGCAACCATTGCAACTGGGATGGGGGTGATGGTTCCCTGGCTTTTCCGTTGAGAAGTAGGAATTGCATTTGGATTCCTTTCCGCAATCGTTCTAGGAGTGTTCCAAGACTATGTTATGTTTATTGTGTTTTTGTGACCATCATAGGCTGATTGCGAGAAGAATCTCACATGGTATAATCCAAGAAGGAATTAGAAGGTAGCAAGACCTGCAGGATTTTTCCTGAAGCGTAAATTACGCCGGGTAAAGGTTGTGTGGTACTAATCCCATTCAAGGCTAAAAGATGATGAAAGAGCAACATCTTCCCCTCACTGAGCAAGCGGCAAAAGACGGAAAATGGGATCTCATTCAGGTCAAAGATTTAGTGAAATATTTTCCGGTCAAAGGGGGTATCCTTCAGCGTGTTGTGGCATGGGTTCAGGCGGTAGATCGTGTTTCCTTCACGATCCGTGAAGGGGAAACAGTTGGCTTGGTGGGTGAATCAGGTTGTGGCAAGACGACCGTTGGACGCTGTATTCTGCGTTTGATTGAGCCTACAGCGGGTAGCATCCTCTTTGAGGGGGTTGACATTATGACCTTGCGCGGCAAGGAATTGAAGGAAATGCGGCGCAACATGCAGATTATCTTTCAAGACCCGTATTCATCCCTTGACCCGCGTATGCCCATCGGTGAGTCGATTGCCGAGGGCTTGCATATTCACAATATTGGCACTCCTAAAGAGCGCTTTGAGATTGTAATTGAAATGTTGCGCAAGGTGGGATTGGAGGATTATCACGCTCGCCGCTACCCGCATGAATTTTCAGGGGGGCAACGTCAGCGTATCGGAATTGCACGCGCCCTAGCCCTGAAGCCAAAATTTATCGTCGCAGATGAGCCGGTCTCCGCTTTGGATGTTTCTATTCAATCTCAAGTGTTGAACATTCTAAAGGAATTACAGCGTGAATTCGGCTTGACTTATCTGTTCATTGCTCACAACCTGAGCGTTGTCGAACATATTTCCGATCGGGTAGCGGTGATGTACCTCGGAAAACTGGTGGAGTTTGCTGATCGTCGCGAACTGTTCCGCAACCCCCTCCATCCTTATACAAAAGCGTTGATGTCCGCCATTCCCATTCCAGACCCGAAGTTGAAGCGGGAACGAATTATTTTGCAAGGCGATGTTCCCAGCCCGCTGAATCCACCCAAAGGTTGCCGCTTTCATCCCCGCTGCCCGGTGGCGATCGAGCATTGCTCGGTTGAGGAACCGCCGTTTCGCGAGGTCAGCCCAGACCATTGGGTGGCTTGTTGGTTAGTAGAGTAGTTGCATGAAACATCCAACTAACCCGCTGAAGATGCTCATTGTGGATGATCAGCGAGAAGTGCGGCGGATGATCAAGGCTGCCCTCGAAGCGCAGTTTCCCAACGCCACTTTGGTGGATGTCCCCTCGGCGGAAGAAGCGATGGTCTTGTTAGCTCAGGATCGTTTTAATCTGTTGGTTGTGGATGTTCGTTTGGCTGGCATGAGTGGCCTAGAGATGGTGGAAAAGGCGCGCCGTCGCCAGCCAAATTTAAGTATTGTGGTCATTACCGGCATCAATGATCCAACAGTTGAACAACAGCTAAACCAAGCCCCAATTCAAGCTTGGTTTCGCAAGCCTATACCGATGGATGAATTTCTGGCGTGTGCTTCAAACTTGCTGATGTCAGAAATACCGTATTCTTCACCCACACAAGCTGCCCCGCCGCTTTCCACGGAAGAAGTTGTGCAACCCAAAGTCAATGCGTGGGATGGTCTGTGTGAGCGATTGGGGTTGCAGGCGGTGTGGATCAGCGATAATGCCGGGAAGCTTCTCGCTCAGTCTACCAACACCTCATCCTTGCCTGATTTTGATTTGCTGGTGGATTACTTTTTCCAGGTCGCGTCCGCAATTGAGAAGCTGCAGTCTCGTTACCATGCAGAAGAGTCTCCATTTTTTGTCTGTTATCTATGCCAAAATTACGCTGCAAGTCAAGTTTGCTCGGAAAATTTGAAAGTCTTCTTTCTTGTTGACAGAGAACAATTGCCTACCCAACCTTTGGAGCTTCAAATCGCGCTTCTTGAAAAGGGGCGCGATTTGCTCAATGCCCTTAACGAGTGGCGCTCTTATCTTCTTTTTGAAAATCTCCCCGCTGCAGGTTCATTGCTCGGTCAGAGCGTAGAAACGCTTATAGGTCAAGATAAAACAGAAGTGAACATTCAATCCGACCTTGAGTTAGAAACCTTGCTTCAAAATCCCTCTCTTCACCTCGATCAAATGGCACAGGCAGATGAATTTTGGGAGCAAAGCCTTTCTGCAGAAGATTGGGCGGAATCCACCGGTCAATCCCATACGCTTCACTTCCGCCAAGCCCGTCAGTTGGGCATTCTGCCAAGTGAGGAAGACGAAACCCCGTTCAAGGATTAAGTTCAAAAGTTACATAAGGCTCTATCAGTTTAAGGGTTTGGGGTTTTATCCCATAAACTTTGAGTAAGTCCTGCAAGGAGTTGAAAAAACCGTATTTGGCGCGATAAGCAAGGATACGCTTTGCTAGAACCGCACCGATACCGGGCAGGGATTCGAGTTCTTCTTGGGTGGCGTAATTGATATTAATAAATGGGCTGGACGTTGGTGTGGGAGTATAGGTTGCGCTGGATTTCTCCCGCGTTGGGGTGGGGGTGTCGTAAGCTGCGGGCACGAAAATGTGTTGTCCATCCCGCAAGGGAGCTGCTAGGTTCAGGCTGCCCAAATAAGCTTCATCTAGGGCGCCGCCAGCGGCTTGCAGGGCATCTTGAACACGACTGCCGAAAGGCATAGTATACACCCCACTTTCTCGAATGGCACCGGATACATACACGACCACACCTGAAACAGTAGGGGGATTCGACAAGGTCACCGCTTGACCACGCGGTTGGCTGGCAACCAGGAGAATCAACCCTGCCGAAAGCAAACCGATCACAACCCCTATCAGGATATTCCAAATTGGCTTCATCGGAGAGAATTAACTTAAGCGTTTATCTGCAAGCTAAGTCCTAATCGTTGTTTAGAAGCATCGACATGGAGAATGCGTACCTTTACCCGATCTCCCTCCNGCAAAGATTGGATTGGATTTTGATTTTCCTTTAGGTTTCCGAATTCAGTGATGTGGATAAGCCCATCTAATCCCTCTTCTAAGCGGGCGAAAGCTCCAAAGGGGACAATGCTGGTGATTACAGCTTCAATAATTTGGCCAGGGTGATACCGTTCCTCAGCGGTCTCCCATGGGTTTTGGCATAAGCGCTTCAGGCTAAGAGCGATGCGTGAACGTTGGGGGTCGACTTGGATGACATAGACATACACTTTTTCGCCTAGTTTGACCACATCGCTCGGATGCCGCACTCTGCCCCATGAGAGCTCTGAGACGTGAATTAAGCCCTCAACACCGCCTAGGTCAACAAAGACGCCAAAATCAGTGATATTGGTTACGGTTCCTTGAACGCATTCGCCAGCTTTCAATTGAGAGAAGAGCAAATTGCGTCGACCGCTATCTGCTTGAGCCGCCCGTTCGGAGAAAACTACTCGACCGCGCTGCGGATCGCATTCGATAACTTTTAGGCGCAAAGTATGCCCTTGATAAGCAGCGAGGCATTGCTCTTGTTCCTCCGCAGTAAGGTTGTTAGGGATGTCAATGATATGCGAGACAGGCAGAAAACCTTGTAATTCGTTTCCACTCACCAATAGCCCTCCTTTGTTATAGCCCGTTACCTGCATTTCGATTACGCGGTCCTCTTCAAAGAGGGCTTTGGCGAGTTTCCAATCGACTGTCTCCTGTGGAGCGCTCCGCAAATTTTGCGGGGGGGACTTGATTTTTTCTGAACGGAGAGACTTGTCAGAAGTATAAAGTTCTTCGGTAAGAACGGCCTGCCACCATCCTTCATCGAGGGGTGGCGGTTCATCTTGGGTGGCGATTCGCTGAGCTTCGGTCACCATTAATTCACCTCACAATCATAACGGGGTATGAACTGGGTTGGATGAGTTCTGCTCCTCAAGAGTGGCTTGCTTTTCCATTTCTAAGATCGCGCGGGCAACCTCTTCGATAGCAACTCGTTGTTTGCGGTACAAATCCGCTTCAGATAGGGCAAGGCGCTTGGCGACTTCTCGTACGCTTTTGCCTTCCATAAATTTCATCTCTAATATATTATACAATATCCACTCCGCTGTGAATCTTCGTTCTCCTTCTGGTTTTACTTGGTCAATAGCTCGACGTAAAATGGCACGCAACGCATTAGTTGGATTATCTCCATGTTCCCTGAGGGTTTGTCGTACAACTCGAAGGTTCATGAGCGGGTTACGCGAGAGGCGTGGGCCTCCCCAATAATGCGTCAATGCTTCTTTGACCCAGCGCGCCATACTATCGCTTGGAGGTAAAAGGGTATCGATGGTTTCTGGTGTGGCAAGGGAAGCTCTAGAGTTATAACGCGCAGCCGCGCGCACGCGTTGCAGCCATTCCATTTGGGGAGAAAGCGCTTCAAAAGAAGAGAAAACCTGACTTTGCAGGTAGCGATCTTCTAAAATCAGGGCAGCTCGTCTTGACAGAATGTCTAGGGCTTGAGCTTGTTCCGCATCGATTTGTTCGTCAGACTCACGCTTTGCTCCCATCAATCCCAAGAGTTGTTCCTCATCAGTGCTCTTTGAGTAAAGGGGGAATAACCAAAATGCTCCCCATTCAAAGCAA
>JAOAHK010000019.1 GCA_026415275.1 Anaerolineales bacterium | reverse complement strand
GTTGATAGGAAGGGTTCATGAAACATCATTCAGGCTCTGTTGAAGTGATCACTGGTTCCATGTTTTGCGGCAAGACGGACGAATTGATCCGTCGTTTACGCCGAGCAACCATCGCCCGCCAAAAAGTGCAAGTCTTCAAGCCGGCCATCGATACCCGCTATGCAGTCGAAAAAGTGACATCCCATGCAGGTAGCGAGTTCGTTGCTACACCAATTCAATCGGCAAGCCAGATTCGCGAGTTGTTGGATGAGGATGTAACGGTCGTGGCGATCGATGAAGCACAGTTTTTCGACGCTGAGATTGTTCCCCTAGTCCAGGAGTTGGCAGACCGTGGTATACGCGTCATCATCGCAGGGCTAGACACCGATTTTCGCGGTGAACCGTTTGGTCCGATGCCGGTGTTGATGGCCCAAGCAGAACGAGTGGATAAGTTGCAAGCCATTTGTATGGTCTGCGGCGAACCAGCAACACGCACTCAGCGGCTGGTCAACGGTGAACCAGCACACTACAATGACCCCGTGGTGATCGTTGGGGCTGCTGAACTCTACGAAGCCCGCTGTCGCAAACATCATATTGTGCGGAGAGATTGAGCCATGCAAGATTATCATGAGTTTTTGGACGAGATTCTCATCGAAGCGGATACACTGCAAAAACGCATCGCCGAATTGGGGGCGGAGATCAGTCGCGATTATGCTGGTGGCGATATTCACTTGATTTGTATTTTGCGCGGCGGGGTGTTATTTCTGGCTGACCTAATGCGCTGTATCACCGTGCCCCTGACTGTGGACTTTATGGCTGTCTCCTCCTACGGTGCCGGTGCCAGGCAAACCACCGGGCAAGTACGCATTACCTTAGATCTGCAAAGCGGCATTACCGGTCGCGATGTACTGCTTGTTGAAGACATTGTCGATAGCGGTTATACCATTGCCTCTGTGCTGAAGATGCTAGAAACCCGCCACCCCAAAAGCTTGCGAGTGTGTACGTTATTGGATAAATACGAGCGGCGCGAGGTAGATGTGCCGATCCATTATTGTGGTTTTCGCATACCAAATAAATTTGTGTTTGGCTATGGCTTGGACTTAGACGAGTACTACCGCAATTTGCCTTTTATTGGCACAGTCAACGCAACGCTGTATCGCCCATTGCAATAATAGCCTTTTCCCCGAATGGATGCCCTCATTCAACATCCAATTCTGCAAACTGTTCGCGCAATCGTAGGCAGCACCTCCACCTATCTGGTCGGCGGGGCAGTACGCGATCGGCTGTTAGGAAAACCGGTTTACGATTTTGATTTTTTCGTCTCAAAAGACGCCCTACACATCGCCCGCAAGGTTGCTAACATCTTAGCAGGTGCGTTTTACCCCTTAGATGAAAAACGGCAATATGGAAGGGTGATTTGGAATTCATCAACCGGCGAGCGGCTTAAGATCGATTTTGCCCTACAAGTTGGCGAGTCCATTGAAGCAGATTTACATCACCGCGACTTTACAATCAACGCCATTGCCATTGACCTTCATCAACCGAAGCGTTTGATCGATCCAATGCAAGGCGCCCAAGATATTCTTGCTAAAAAGCTGCGCGCCTGTTCGAGAGAAGCCTTTCGCGCTGACCCCTTGCGGGTGGTGCGCGGGATTCGTTTTGCCGTAAGTTTAGGGTTTCGCATAGAGCAAGCAACTTGGCGCTGGATGGTAGAAAGCAGCCCGGGTCTCATCATCATCTCCCGGGAGAGATTGTGTGAAGAATTGTTTCGCATATTATCCGCCACCTCTGTTGCCAGCAGTATTCGGTTATTGGATCGAGTCGGTGCCCTTCCTTACACCTTTCCTGAACTGCTCGCTCTAAAAGGAGTGGAACAATCTTCACCGCATCGGCAGGATGTTTACCATCATACGCTGGAGGTCGTCCAGCGCTTGGAAGAGATTTTAGCAATGTTTGCACCTGTATTCGATGAGGAAAAGCAAGCAAACTTAGTCACAGGCATGGCGTCGTTGCGGCTCGGACGCTACCGCGCCCAAATCAACAAATACCTCACCGAGCGATTCACACCCGAACGCAGCAAACGAGCATTATTGTTTTTTACTGCCCTTTACCACGACAGCGGGAAAGCTTCCAGTGCCAGCCAAGATGAAACGGGTCAATGGCGGTTCTTTGGGCATGAACAAATTAGCGCCAGGTTGTGCGAGCTGCGGGGTTGGGAATTAGCGCTTGCCCATGACGAAATTGAATGGATAAAGAAAGTGGTGTTGAACCACATGCGCCCGATTTTGCTTTCCAATAACGGAGGTTTGCCTAGTCGGCGCGCAATTTATCGGTTTTTCCGTCAAACGGGGGAGGCTGGGGTTGGGGTGTGTTTGCTTTCCTTGGCAGATGTACTAGGAATTTATGGCTATACTCTGCCGGCAGAATTCTGGTCAAACCATTTGGATACCACGCGACAACTGCTTCAAGCCTGGTGGGAGGAAAAGCAGGAAAAAGTCTTACCACCACCCCTGTTAGACGGAAACGAAATAATGCAAACCTTTGGTTTGCAACCCGGGCCTTTGATCGGAAAGGTGCTGGAAGGGGTTCGCGAAGCTCAAGCTGCAGGGGAGGTTCAATCCAAGGCCGAAGCCCTGCAAATGGCTGAAAAGATCATCACCGACGAACAGGGCCGATTTCAAGAAAGCTAATTTACGCCAATGCGAATTAGCGACGGAGGAATCTAAGAATTCTCCTTTCTGTCAAAACGGCACAAAATCCCGATATTCGACATCACACAGCGTAAGTTCGTCCGAAGGCACAAAAAGCCAATTTGGTCGATGATAGATCCGCTCAGTCAGGTTTATCCTGTTTTCACAATAATTACGGAAATAAAACTTCGAGCACCGGCATATAGTGACAGCGGCAACCCAGTGGATGCGAGCAGCCCTCGATGGGTAAACGAGGGACTTCGCTTTTAGGATAGGCACCTTCCATCTCACGGCAAGCCGGACAACAGTCTTGAGATACACTTATACGAATAAGAGAGATGCGCTCATTGGCAAGCATTCTTTTCAACGCTTGAGCGCTTTCGGAGTATTCACTGAGGTCTGCCTGACAATTCTCGCAATAGATGGCAGTATCGGGCGACGAAGCATGACAAAGAGAGCAAATTTGCACTGTTTCTCTCCTCATACAATAGATTTGTTTTATTTTAATCGTTTTCTAGAAAACTTTATCAAATGAATTTCCGCCTCTATAAAGTCCTGCCCCCCTATCACAGGGGGGCAGTCGGGAGAGGGGGAGGCGAATTGGCACCAGAGGAGGAGAAGAACCCAATTGCTAACCTGTATCCCGGAAATAGCTTAACTGAGGTTTGGGGCGGAAGACCTGTCGCGCTTTCTGGCGATCAAATCGAGGCTTGTTCAGCAAATCCTGGCAAATTGCCGCGATCCGTTGGGCGGATTTGCCGCCATTTTGTATGGGAAGCAATCTCTTCAATTCTTCAACATTTAGGTAGGAATAAACTTCTTTTTCTAGCAACAACCCGACAAAGGTAACGGTTGAATACTGGGTAATCAATACCTCACAATTCGCAATCATCGGGTAAATATCCCCGTCACTCAAAATGAGAGCTTCGGGCAAAACACAGTTTATCTCATACACAGCGCGCTTTTGATCCTCGTTAGGATGGAGCTTGACGATGATCGGTCGTCCATTGGCAATTTTTTTGACTTGTTTGAGGAAATAGATGCGGTCATCCGGTTTAAAGGTCTCACGCGCGCTAGAAGTGGCTACCAAGACATAACCACGGAAGGGAAAATCATTCTTCAGGCAATCACGAACATTATCAAAATTTGGGATTCCCGTCACAACCAATTTGTGAGGCTTAACTCCTTTGCGGATGAAATCATCCCGATAACCCTCAGAGGCAACGCAAAAGACTTCATATTGATCAGACAAACCCGTAGCTGCTGTGTTTGCTAAATAGCGGGGTAACTTAAGGTGCTTGACCAACGGGAACACCCAATCCTCTGGCTCCATAATCCCTTCCTGCACCAGCACCGTAGGAGTATGATGGATAATCTTTTGGGTAATTAAGTCGGTGCAGGTAACCACCAAGTCGTACTGTCTTGTTCGACCCCCGTAGTCAATCGGCAAGTTATGGCAGGAAAGATAGCGCAAAGTGCTCGTTCGGTGACGGCCACCCAATATAGTAAAGTTCAATAAACCTGCTTTACCAAATAAGGCGATGGGCCCATCGGCATAGAAGGGTGTGAAATAGGTATTACAACCTTCCAATCGCTGGGCAATTTGGTGCATCATGGTCGTCTGATTAAGCGAACCACAAATGAACAAGACGTTCCGACTCATCCAAACTCCTCGCTAGATCACCATTTTTGCGCGACCAAGACGCATAGGTTGGAGCGGATGCGGATTCCAGCGCACCCATCCAAACTTCTTGAGCAAGAAGAATTCTAACCAAGAAGGAATGACCAACCACGGTGTAGCATGACGAGTGCAGATCGGGCGTGTTTGACGAGCTTCTAGAGCTCGGCGCAAATCGAAGGCTGTTTTACCTTCAAATTCCGTTTTACCAAAACCGATCGTTTGAAGAATGTGCGAATCGCTGTTTGCCACTGAGGCGACTGGTAATGACTCGGCAAGTGCGGTTGCGAGAAAATTGCTACCTTGATGGAAAAGACCCCCATTAATCGCTTCAATACCAACCAAAACTTTTGCCACATCGGGATATTTCAATGCATTCCGAATAGCTTCATCCGATAAACTTGGGGAACCGGCTGCCATTGGATGAGCAGCAATACATAACCCTCCGAGTTTGCCAACATATCGAACAGTATCTATTAGGGACATCCCGACGGGAATTTTCTCGCGGATATACAAAGCTAACAGGTGCCCCTCTGCGGTGGATACTTCGCTCCCGGTGATCACTTCAATTCCATAATGGTGAGCGATTTGTTCTGCTCGTAATGCACCGATCACCTCATCATGATCGGTAATTGCAATTACATCCAAGTCTGTCTTTTCAACCACATATTTTAGTATCGCTGAGAGTGTAGCTGTGCCATCCCAACTGTACGTAGAGTGAATGTGCAGATCAGCGAAACCCATCTTCCATGAACTCCTTTCAGGATAAAATGTATCAGATTAACTTTAAGAGCGTGTCAAAATCCGATTAAGTTTTGTTCGCAATTCGGATAGGATTTCTTAAACAAGTGGTGCAAATGTTAAGGGGTGTAAAGAAAATCCCTTTTTGGCAAGCAGTAAAACTCCCCCTTGAGCCAAAAGCTAGGGTTCAATGACCAGGGGAAAGGGTATGTGCGCGGCGTGTGAGACGTTTTAGATGCGCTGCCAAAACTTTGCCTGGAACCGGTTTAATTAAATACTCATCAATGCCCTCATCCAGTGCTTTGGCGACTAACTCTGGTTTGCTCACTGCTGAAAGGACAATAATTGGGACATCGCTGAAGGAGCGGATACGTGAGGCGACTTCCCATCCATCCATTTCTGGCATCAGCAAATCAAGGACGACTACATCCGGTGCCCACTCTTGGCAGATCTGGATTCCCTCCACCCCGCTTGATGCGCTAACCACCGTGAATTCCTCTGGGTCAAGCATCAGCTTCAGCGACTCACATAAAGCAATATCATCGTCTATGATGAGCACTTTTTTAGGTTTGCCGTTCTGCACGTTCGCCTCTTCTCCGTACTATTGATGAAATTCAGGACTAGCTTATGCCTCTTATTATGCACGCAATTCAGCATCTTGAACCTTACAAAATCTTTACAGCTAATTTATGCTCGTTTTATGGAGATAGAGAAGCGATTTTTATCGAGCGCACACCTGAATTTCAGTAACTTGTGACCTCTCATCTGTTGCATTTGTGCCATCTGCGGACTAAAAACTTTACTTGCAGGGAACCCAATTCAGGGATATGATTAATTGAGAGTATGGCACACGCTTTTATTTGCCCGCAATGTAAACAACCACTGCACACCGCAGACCGATATTGCCAGAATTGTGGAATGGATTTGGCAATCGAAATGACCATCAGCGAGATTCTCGCAAGTCAAGACCCGCAATTAACCCAAGAAGCCTACCTTGAGCCTGAAATTCTCGTGCCGCGTTTGGGCGAAACATTGGTCTCACAAGGAAAGATCAGCGCGAAACAGCTTGAAGTTGCCTTACGATACCAAGAAGAGCAGAACACAATGGGCAGAAAACTTCGTCTGGGCAGAGCTTTGCTAGAACTAGGATTCCTAGACGAAGCCAATTTGGATGAGGCAATCACACTCCAAATCCTTCAACTGCAAGATGCCTTAAAGCAAGCCAATGAAGAGTTAGAGCAACGTGTCGTACAGCGCACGAAAGAGTTACGTCAAGCTCTGCTACGGGTGAGTGAACTGAATCAAATCAAAGCGAATTTTATCGCCAATGTTTCTCATGAACTGCGGACTCCGCTCACGCTGTTGCGTGGCTATCTCGACATGATGAGAGACGGCGCATTTGGAGAGGTCACAGAAGAACAAGCCCAAGCATTAGATGCCCTTTTACGCTCTACAACGCGGTTGGAGAAATTGATTGACGACTTAATCTTATTTGCTTACGCCGAGAGAGGAGAATTAACCCTGACCCTAACCGATAGCGACTTAGCGGAAATCGTCGCTCAAATCGCCCAAAACCATCTTTACTCAGCAAAGGTCAAGGGCATCTCCCTCGAATTGCGCATCCAAAAAGAAATCCCCCTTGTGCGATGCGACCGCGAACGAATCGCATGGGTGATCAACGAACTGATCACGAACGCGATAAAATTTTCCTCGTCGGGTGGAAAGGTTACTTTGACAGTCTCTGCTCAGCAAGGGGTTATCACGGTTTCAGTTCAAGATCAAGGAATTGGAATCCCCTCTCAGCGTTTACAAGAGATCTTTGAACCCTTTCACCAATTAGATGGATCAACCACCCGTCGCTATGGAGGCACAGGGTTAGGGCTTGCTTTAGCCACACGGATTTTAGAAGCCCATGGNGCGCAATTGAGGGTAGAATCAGAAGAAGGTAAAGGTTCGATCTTTGCGTTTTCCTTGCCAGCCAGAAACGAAGGGAAGTCTCAATGGATCGAGCAGAGTTAGATCACATCAACCCAGCAACCCTTCGTCCCGAAGAGTTGGAAGCGGTCTATGCCATCAGTCGTGCGGTTGCTTTAGCCGAAAATATCGACTCGGCTCTTGACGAGATTATCCGCCTAGCTCGTCCTGTGTTCATCTTTGACAACCTGGTGCTTTACTTTAAGGGGAAGGAAGAGGAGACACTAGAACCGGCTTATGCCCGTGCAATTGGGCGGGGAAGGTTCAAGGAAGCAGACCTATCTTGGGGAGAAGCGACCGCGCACGAAGTCTTGCAAACTGGCAGATTGATCTCGCGCATTGAAGAAGGTGGCGAAGAGATAAAAGATCGGACACGTTTTCGTTTTCTATTAGGCTTGCCTTTGTTTCTTGAAAACATCCTAGAGGGTGCCCTCGTTCTTATTCCCTTCGGGGGACCGCCGTACACGCCCGATCAAGTGCGCTTATCGGAGTTCATCGCTGGCTTGGTTGCTCAACTCATCGGCCACGATCGTTTGGTTAAGCAAATTGCCCAACTTGAAGCGGAACGAAAACTCAATCAACTTCAGGAGGATTTCATTGCAACGGTTTCACATGAATTGCTGACTCCTCTGGGTTTCATCAAAGGCTACGCTACGACTCTCTTACGAGATGACATCACTTGGGATGAGGAAACCCGCAGGGAATTCTTAACGATCATCGATGAAGAATCGGATCGCTTGCGGGAATTGATCGAAAATCTGATGGACTCTTCTCGTTTGCAAGCCGGCACATTGAAAATGAGTTTTCAACCGTTGCGTTTAGACGCTTTTCTAAGGGATGTGGTCATGCGTGCCTTATCCTTACACGACAATATTCAAATCGACCTACAAAAAGAGCTACCCGAATTGCGTCTCATGGCGGATGCCGCCCGTCTAGCCCAAGTGTTTGATAATCTCTTGACCAATGCCAGTAAATATGCTCCTCACTCGACAGTGACTATTTCAGTGACCGAAGAACCACAGACCGTGTACATCAAGTTGAGTGATAACGGGCCAGGGATTGCCCCGGAGCACTTATCCTCTCTCTTCAAACGTTTCTATCGTGTTCCAACACCCGATAAAAATGTACGGGGAACAGGTTTGGGTTTGTTTATCTGTCGCCAAATCGTGAATGCTCACAACGGAGAGATCTGGGCGGAATCTCAATTAGGCGCAGGCACTACCTTTCACATTCGCTTGCCCTATGACCAACAACAACCGAATCAAGTATTGTCCCTAAGGGAGAGTAGCGCATGACCACCAAAATCTTAATTGTCGATGACGAGCCTCGCTATTTACGGCTGATGGAGGCAAACTTAATCACAGAAGGCTATTTGGTAATCAAAGCGACCAATGGTCAAGAGGCGGTTGATAAGGTAGCCAAAGAACAACCCGACTTGGTGCTCCTAGACATTATGATGCCGGTTTTAGATGGCTTTGCCGCCACTGAGCGGATTCGGGAGTTTTCCAGTGTGCCGATTATTGTCGTCACCGCTCGCGGCGAGGAGAGCGCTCGCGTGCGCGGTTTAGACCTAGGCGCTGACGATTATATCGTCAAACCATTCTCAGCCACCGAACTTCTCGCCAGAGTGCGCGCCGTCCTGCGCCGCGTAAAGACAACGAGCACAACTCAGCAGGCAATTTTCTATCACGGAAACCTCAAGATTGACTTTGCCAAAGCCGAAGTCTATCGTAACGACCGTCTTGTTTTCTTATCCGCGACTGAGTACCGGTTGCTTTTGCAATTTGCACATAACTTAGGACAAGTTCTCACTTCTGAGGAATTGTTGACCAGTGTTTGGGGACCTGAATATCGGGAGGATAAAGAAATTCTGTGGGTGAGCATCTCCCGCCTACGTCAAAAACTAGAGGATGACCCCAAAAACCCAATCCATATTGTAACCCGCTCAGGGATGGGATATTGCATGCCAACCTTGGAGGAGTAAATAATGAGCACACGGTATGACGAGAAGGGGAAATTTTTTACCGACCGGGTGACAAAAGAACAAATCCCCGTCATAATCCAAACGGTCTTTGGCCGCATTGAGGGATTTTTCTACGTGATGGCTGGAGCACGTCTTAAAGACGAAATCAACAATTCCGAGCAATTCATCGCCTTGACCAATGTTAAGGTTTATGACCTAGATGGTAATTGTGAGTTTATTTGTGACTTTCTTAGCCTCAATCGAGATCATATCGTTTGGCTTGCCCCCCAATCCGAAGTTCGCTTTCTCGAAAAATAGGTGATTACCGTGAGTGAGACAATGAACCCGCAACGCACACTGACAGCTCAGAATTATGTGGCATACAAGCACTACCTCATTCAGAAACTCCAAGAACAAGGTGGATTTGATCTGTTTAACCGTCAAGCTACTCTCTCTCTCATTGAAACTGCCATCCAAAAATCGGGTGTAAATGTCAATGGTGCGCTAAAAGAACGATTGGTTCAAGAAGTGTTCAGTGAGGTTTTTGGTCTCGGTCCGGTACAACCTTTTCTCGATGACCCGCAGATTACTGAAATCATGATCAATGGGGCAAAAAAGGTTTATGTTGAAAAGAAAGGCATCATCTACAAAACCGATGTTACCTTTGACAACGATCAACAAGTTATGAGTCTGATTGAGCGGGTTGTACGACCCTTAGGTAGGCGGATTGACGCCGACCATCCTGCAGTCGATGCTCGCCTACCCGATGGTTCACGCTTCAATGCTGTCATTCCCCCGGTCGCAATTGACGGTCCTTCGGTAACCATCCGTAAGTTTTTTCGCGAAAAGCTAACGGTAGAGAAATTAATTGAGTTTGGCTCTTTAACTCAAGCTGTGGCAGAATTCTTGCAAGCTTGTGTGGTAGCCAGGTTGAACATTGTGATCTCTGGCGGCACAGGTTCCGGTAAAACAACCTTGTTGAACATTCTCTCGGGATTTATCCCGGAGCACGAGAGAATTGTTACGGTTGAAGATGCTGCTGAACTGCAGTTACATCAGGAACATGTGGTGCGCTTAGAGACCAAACCGCCAGATTTAGAAGGAAAAGGAGAAGTGCGCATCCGCGATCTAGTGCGCAATGCTTTACGAATGCGTCCCGACCGTATCGTAGTTGGCGAGTGTCGCGGCGGTGAAGCGCTAGATATGCTGCAGGCGATGAACACTGGACATGATGGATCGCTAACTACTATCCATGCCAACTCCCCACGCGATGCCCTATCACGTTTGGAAACCCTAACCCTAATGGCAGGAATGGACTTGCCCATAAAAATTGTGCGCGAACAGATCGCCTCTGCGGTGGACCTGATCATACAAGTTTCTCGTTTGAGAGATGGCTCTCGCAAGGTCACCCAGTTGACTGAAGTAGTGGGGATGGAAGGTGATACCATTGTATTAACAGACATCTTTAAGTTTAACGAGACTGGCACTGACCAAAATGGTAGGGTGCTCGGTGAGTTAAGACCTACTGGAATGCGGCCCATATTTATTACCCGGCTTGAATTGGCAGGATTTAAACTCAGACCAGAGGTTTTCGGTGTGAACTTAGCAGATATTCTATCGAGCGGTCGCCGACAAACCAACAGAGGATAAAATCACGAATTGAGTAACAAGGGATGAAGGTTGGATGAGATATAATCCAAGAAGAAATCTTCGGGAGATGGGCTATGGCTAACAAAAAAGAAAAAAGTAACTGTTTGGAGAGCAAGGTAACTATCACGTAAAGGAAAGGATACCCTCATAAACGGTTGGTTGCGACCTTGGATAGAAACCCATCGTCTCGGATTATACCGGGAAAACAGGTGAAAAAATGAAGATTGATCCACGATCAATAGCAATTCGAGGGCGTAAATTGGGGGTGCTGCTACGGAATGCACGGCAAGCAGCGCACAAAGAATTGAACGAAAGTGCTACCATCTTGGGTGTGAGTCCATCCATCATTGAAGCCTACGAAATGGGAGAGCTCTCTCCCTCCTTGCCCCATCTGGAAGCCTTAGCAGAGTTTTACAATGTGCCTCTAGCCCATTTCTGGGGCAATGAACTTTTGCCAACCGATCAAAAAAACCTCTCGCCAGAACAAATCGATCTGATCCGTCAAATCCGTCAACGAGTTATCGGTGTATTACTGCGCAAGAGTCGTCAGGAACGAGGGTTATCCTTAGAGGAGGTTGCCGAACAAGTGGGCATAGAACCAGCCCAACTTGAGCAATACGAGTTCGGTGAAGAGGCAATTCCCTTGCCTATCTTGGAAGCCTTAGCGATTGTATTGCAATTGAAAATAAACGTATTTTTTGATAAAGAGCGAATCCAGAGAGATCTCTCTGTTATGGATCAAGATTGGAAAGCATTTCAAACCTTGCCTGAGGAATTGAGAAGTTTTATCTGTAAACCAATCAATCGACCTTACCTAGATGTTGCTAAACGTCTGAGTGAGATGTCTGTGGAGAAATTGCGAGCTGTCGCCGAAGGATTATTGGAGATCACTTTGTGACCGAAAATCTTTCTCCCAAGCAACTCTCTGAACAAGCAGAAAAAGCCTATCGTGAGGGCAAGTTTTCCGAAGCAGCACAATATTTCGAGGCTGCTGCTAGAGCCTATCATGCTCAGGGACAAACAATTTTAGCTGCAGAGATGTGGAATAACTGCGGTGTGGCTTTTGTTCAAATGGACAAAGGGGAAGAAGCAATTCGGGTGATTGAGCCCACATTAACGCTACTCCAAGAACAAGGAGACCTAGAACGTCTTGGTATAGTTTATGGCAATCTGGCTTCTGCCTTTGAAGCATGCGGACGGTATGCTGAGGCTCAAGAAGCTTATCTGAACTCAGCAGACATTTTGGGAAAGTGCTGGAAAGGGGAATTGCGACTTTATGCATTAAAAGCGTTATCCCAAATGCAACTCAAACAAGGCAAACAATTTCAGGCACTGGCAACCTTTCAATCAGCTTTAGAAGATGCGTCGCGCTTAAGTCTACAACAGAGATTGCTCAAGAAGCTTTTGGAAATACCATCAAAGTTACTGCCCAGATAACGTGATCATCCGCTCTGCACTCCCCTCGGATAAACCCTATCTAGCAAGTTTGCTCTATTACGAGCAAACCGTACATCGACATCTCGACTGGCGCCCCCTCCTAGATTGGATCGGACAATCTCCATTCGGGGTCATCGAGGAAAACAAAACCATCCAAGCCGCCCTGGCTTGTCCATCTGATCCTCCAGAAATTGCTTGGATCCGCCTATTTGCTGTTGGGTCAAAAATCCCTCCTAAAACAGCCTGGCAAGAATTGTGGCATTTCGTGCTGGAACAATTTTCCATCAAGCATAGTCTTATAACGGTGGGCGCGATCGTACTTAGTAGTTGGTTTCAAAACCTGTTGGTTGATAGCAGTTTCGAGCAGAAAAATGAAGTTGTCGTTCTTATTTGGAAAGTGAGTCCCTTTAGAGAGAATAGTAAAAATCTCCCATATCGGATCCGGATGATGACCCAAAAGGACTTGCCTGCTGTAGTAAAGGTTGACCATCAATCTTTTTCTTCGCCATGGCAAATTTCAGAAACAGGCTTATTCGCCGGATATGAACAAGCAGCGGTAGCCATGGTTGCAGAGCTCAACAACGAAATCATCGGGTATCAAATCAGCACAGCTATGAACGATAGCGCCCACTTAGCTCGACTAGCAGTCATCCCCGAGTATCAAAATTGTGGGGTTGGCACTGCATTAGTCAACGCTCTACAACGGTACTGTTTTCGGAAAGGGTTACGAGTGCTTACAGTCAATACCCAAGCCGACAATTTTGCTTCGCTGCATCTTTATAAAAAATTGGATTTTCATCCTACGGGAGAAAAATATCCATTATTTCTCTTTGAGAGGCAACTTTGAACGAAACTGCGTTTACTTTTCAATCCTTTGATGGACTAACACTATACGGAAGAGAGTGGCGGCCGACTGAAAAACCAAAAGCGGTGGTTGGCTTAATTCATGGATTGGGGGAACATTGTGGTCGTTACGTCCATGTGGCTGAAAGATTTGGCAAAGATCAAATTGCCATGATTGGGTTTGACCTACGTGGGCATGGTCGCTCGGAAGGAAAGCGCGGTGACTCTCCGGGTTTTGAGGCGTATATGCAAGACCTGCGCGCTTTTGAATTGCAGATTATAGAACGTTTCAATAAAACACCCTGCTTTTACTATGGTCATAGTATGGGCGGATTGCTGCTGCTCAATTACCTGATGCGCCATCAACCGAAAATCATCGGGGCAGTCTCCTCTGCAGCAGGGTTACATACACCTCTAACACAACAAAAATTTAAGATGGCTTTGGTTCAGACCTTAAGTAGTTTTCTGCCACAACTTGCCCTTCCCAGTGGATTAGACGCCAATGAGATCTCCAGAGATCCAGAGGTTGTTCGCCGATATAAATCTGATCCGCTGGTACATGGTTGGGTAACTTTGAGAATGGCACAGGCAACAATCCCAGCCATTGAATACGTGTTTCAACATGCTGAAGAAATACATGTGCCATTACTTGTTCTTCATGGAACAGCCGATCGCTTGACTTTCCCGAGTGGCAGCGAAGAGTTAGTCCGCAAAGTACCCCAAGCAAAGCTTGTCCTCTTTGATGGTTTAGCGCACGAATTGCACAACGAACCCGAAAAGGAAGAAGTCTTCGACAAAGTTTTACAATGGATGAAAGATTTATTACAAGAGGGAAGCCTTGACAGTTCGTAAATTAGCGGTTTTTTGCCTTATTTTATCGGTATTTTGTCTGCTGCCACTGATCTGTGTCCTGACCCCATACGCTTACTTTCAAGTTCTGGATATCATACTTCCCAACGTGCAAGTTGGATCAGTGGCAGTTGGGGGAATGTCACTCCAAGAAGCGACGCAGCGCATTGACCAATTCTACAATCAACGCCGCCGCATTCAGATCTCAGATGGAATGCGGGTTTGGTATCTAGCCCCAGTGGAACTTGGCTTGCTGGTAGACGCACCGCGCACAACCCAGCTTGCCTTTGACTATGGCCATGGGACTGATCTGATAAAGAACCTGATCGATTTATTTCAAAGCTTTGGCAAAAAACATATTGTGTCACCAGTAACGATTTTGGACACTAACCAAGCTGCCCGTCGCCTGCAACAACTGAACGAAGAAGTCCGTCAATTGCCAAAGCCGCCCACCATTTTTGTTGAAAGCGGACAAGTTAAGATAAGTGAAGGGGAAATTGGTTACGAAATCAATCTTGAGGAAACCCTCCATAAGATGATTGCCAACCCACAAGGAATTATTGAGACAGGAGAGTTGAAACTGTTCCTAAAGCCAATCCCTGCTCCGAGCGTGGATATTGAAGAAGCAGCAACCCAATTGAACACCTTTATTCAGAGGGGAGAAGACTTAACCGCATACGATCCAATCACAGACGAATGGTTAAAACTATCAATTTCAAGGGAAATCATCAGCCGTTGGATTCAAGCAGATGTGGTTGATCAACAAGTCAGATTACGATTGAGTGAAGAGCAGGTAAAAATCGATATAAACACTCTCGGCGAAGGATTAGGAGGCAACCGCGATTTGGATCCCGACAAAGTCGCGCCCTTGATCATACGTCAAATTGAAACAGGCGAGAAGGTTTTCATTCGTGTAAATCATAAACCGACTTCTTACACTGTTCAACAGGGAGATACCATGCTCAAGATTGCCTGGAAACTTGGCTTTCCGATGTGGAAGATTCTTGAGGCAAACCCCGGTTTAGATCCCGATCGACTATACGCCGGGCAAGTATTGACCATACCCTCTAAAGATGAGTTATTACCCCTAGAGGTTATTCCCAATAAGCGCATCCTGATCAGTATCAGCAAACAGCGCTTATTGGTTTATGAAAACGGCAAGCAGATCAAGAAATTCGTGATCAGCACAGGCATCGATCGTTCACCAACTCAACCGGGTGTGTTTCAGATATTGACTCACAAGGCAAACGCCTATGCCTCGGTATGGGATTTATATATGCCCAATTTTCTCGGCATCTACGAGGCTTGGCCCGGATTTATGAACGGGATTCATGGTTTGCCAACCCTTTCGAATGGCACCCGTTTATGGGCTAATGTTTTGGGCAGACCGGCTTCGTATGGCTGCATTATCCTTGACCTACCTGACTCGAAATTCTTATACAACTGGGCAGAGAACGGTGTTGTCGTTGAAATCCTTCCCTAGCTTTATTTGATTAAGTTTTCTGGCATTAGCACAGCAATCACCTCCCCTTTGGCACACACATCACCATTTGCCGAAAGGGTTGTGTGGACGATGACCTTCCGCTCTGTGACTTCGACAATCCTTGCACGTAACTCTAATGGCGGACCCAAAGGAGTGGGTTTCAGATAGTCGACTTTTAGCGAAGCTGTGACAAAGCGTGGAGCGGGTTCATGCTCAAGATTGATGTTCTTTGCTTTGGCAAACGCCGCCGCCGCACTGCCCGTGCTATGACAATCGATCAGGGAAGCGATGAGACCTCCGTAGACATAGCCCGGGATGGCAG
>JAOAHK010000201.1 GCA_026415275.1 Anaerolineales bacterium | reverse complement strand
GAGGTAGAGTTGGATCGAGACGGGTTGCCAAAGCGATGTTAGTTAGGGGTCCGATGGCAACAATTGTAAACTCTCCAGGTGACTGCTGGGTCAAGCGCAAGATCGCTAGGGCGGCAGGCTCCCTTTCAGGAGAGCTCTGAGGAGGTGGGAAGTTGCAATCACCCAAACCGTCACTGCCGTGCGAGATCGCTCTTTGAGGCGGCGATTGCACCAACGAATTGGCACACCCAGGGTAAACAGGCACGCGCTTGCCAAGGAATTCCAACACAGTCAAGGCGTTACAGGTGGTCTTTTCGAGGGTGACATTCCCAGCTACAGTCGTTATCGCATCCACCTTTACATTGGGATGGGAAAGAGCAAGGAGCAAGGCATGGGCATCGTCAACGCCTGGATCGGTGTCAATAATGAGTCGTTTAGTTAACCTTGCGTTCATGATCATGCAACTCTGAGATGAATTTCCTGTAGATGTTAGCATGGTCTTGGTTGGGTATCAAGAGCGAATTGTGGATTGATTGCATCTCCAATACAACCCATTCGGAAGCTTGGCAAATAAACTAGGGTATAATTTGGGTAGAGTTGAGGAGATATATCAATGACCTTTGATATAGCCGAATATCATCAATTCGTTGAGCTGCTCTACAAGCGCCCGGAGTGGCGGGCAGAACTGCGTCAATTGCTTCTAAGTGAAGACATCCTTACTCTACCCCAAGTGGTACGCGAACTCGCCGAAGCCCAAAAGCGCACCGAACAACGCGTGGAAGAACTTGCCCAAGCTCAGCACGGGCTTGGGATCGCAGTAGGAGCACTACAGCGAATCATCGGAGCTTCTGTTGAAGATGAAGCTGCTGGTGTGACGGAAGTCGTTCTACGTCGGAAGGGGTACCGTGTTTTACAGCCTGGCTTTTCGTTACCTTTAGACGGAGAAATTGATGTAGTTTTACCACTGGAAGATCCCTCCGGACGACGTGTATGGGCTGTGGTGGAAGCCAAAGCACGTCTCACCGGACGAGATGTTCACGCTTGGTCGCAGCGCATGCAGGAACCCACTTGGCATCAGCGGTTGGCAGAAAAGGGTTGTCCTGGACCGTATCTGATATATGCTTATGGTATCCGCATTGATCTGAGCGCTCATGAGACGGCTCAGAAGGAAGGGATCGGGCTAATTAAGGGTGATGGGGAAATATTATCACCAAAGAGTTTGATCGAATCGCTAGTGTCCTAAGACCAGGGATAAAAAGCAACTTACCAAATGTTTTGTACACAAAGCGGGCAGTCTTTTCCACTGCCCACTTTGTGTAGATTTTTTGGCTTCGTTTAATTTTTGCTCTTGATGTCAGAAACCTTGCCTTCGATCATCTTCGTCGCTTCGCTTTTGACAGCGATGCGTTTGGGCTTAGCTTCCTCGGCTTTGGGCAGATGCAGTTTCAATACACCGGCTTCGTAGCTAGCTTCGATTCCGTCCGCTTTGACTGTGCTGGGCAGGGTGATGCTGCGGCAGAAGCTTCCATAGCGTCGCTCGCGGAGATGATAGCGGCCTTTCTTGCTTTCCTCTTCGGACTTGATCTCACCTTTGATGGTCAAGGTATTGCCGCTGTAGGTAATCTCCAAGTCGTCAGGATTTATTCCGGGCAAGGAAGCCTTGACCACATATTCATCATCGTTTTCGACCACATCCAATGGCAATTCCCAATCGAAGGTCGTTTCTAAATCCCAGCCGGCAAACGCAGAGTCGAAGAGACGATCCATCATGCTGCGAATGCTCATCAGTTCGCGGAATGGGTCACGACGCATAATCTGAAACATAGCCATCACCTCCTTTGACTAAGATTTTTCTTTACTCTGCCCGATAATATAAAAAGGAAATGTAAGAAAAAAATCGGAGAGATGTTAGTAAAGTATAAAAATTTTGGCAACCTTTGTAGAGATGAGAGGTAAGCTTTTAGTCGATCCCCTCAAAAAGATCTGACTCCAAGTAGTTGGTTGGTGAAGGCGGGTAGGCGCGTAAGTATACATCTGAACTAGCAAATAACCTGTTTAGCCAGCGCGCAATGGGATTGGAAATTAAGGCACCGTCGAGTTGGCTTTCGTGGCAATGTGAGGCAAGCTGTTTCTTTTCATAAACCTTACCATAGCGAATGCGGGCGTGGATGGGAAAATCGCCTTCTTCTACTAGGGCAACCAAGTCGATATCGCCGTTCTTCCCGAAGCGACGCGGGTCTTTACCGAAGAGACGCAATACCCGAATAGCGGCTTTCAAAAAACCTTTGGGGATCAAATGAAAATAGAGTTTTTTCGGCTGATAAGTGGGCAAGCCATCCACAAAGCGTTCATCAGCGGCAAGATAAAAAGCCTCCACTGTGGCACGATGAATGGCGATGTGATCAGGATGTTTGTAGCCACCAATGGGATCAAAAGTGATGATGACCTGTGGGCGAATTTGACGGATATAATGGGCAATTTTCTCCGCAACCTCGCGCTGGGGAGCGTTGACTAAGGCCTTCGGGTGCTGATTATCTGGTGAACCAGGCATGCCTGAATCGCGATAGTCCAGGAAATAAAGCTCCTTGATTCCCAAGACACCTACAGCACAGCGCAGTTCGCTCTCACGTCGAGCAGCAACCGAGTCAAAACCCTCTAGACAGTTCTCCTCCATCCCGCCAGCTTCGCCGCGGGTAGCGCAAATCAGATAGGTTTGTACGCCGCATTCGGCGTAATAAGCTAAAGTACCACCAATGCCAAAGGTCTCATCGTCGGGATGGGCTAAAACTGCAAGAAGCTTTTTGGGTTCTGTAGCGTCTGACATAGGTCTTCTGTTCACGGACTCGTATCGCCCAGCACCTGTTGCACTCCCTAGTTCAAAATTTTTGACATAACTTGAGTGAGGTATATATTGCCCTACAGAGTGCATTAGTAGATCGGCAACGATGGATCCACCTCTTGCGCCCAGGCGTTGATGCCACCTTTGAGATTCTTCACCTTGCGAAAGCCTGCACTAAGCAGCACCTCCAATGCCCGTGCCGAGCGTGTGCCGGCTTTGCAAAATAGGACAATTTCCTCAGCGCTATCGAGCTCGGAGAGTCGCGAAGCTAGTTGACCCAAGGGAATTAACTGCGCGCCAGGGATTTGGGAGATCTCCAATTCGTGCGGTTCGCGCACATCGATCAAACGCAAGGGTATGCCATTTTTTAGCTTTTCAGCTAATTCGGTGGCAGTGATGTCCCATTCTTTCCCAGCCGAGCCCTCTTCGTGGTCGTGCCCAGGCACCCCACAAAAGGCTTCATAGTCGATCAATTCGGTGATTTCGGGTTCGGGCGAGCAGATTTTGCACTTTGGGTTCTTCTTAAGGTTGACAAAATCAAAGGACATATCCAAGGCATTGTACAGTAACAAGCGCCCGATGAGGGGCTCGCCGATGCCAAGAACTAACTTGAGCGCTTCAGTGGCTTGGATGGTACCGATAGTGCCCGGTAAGACTCCCAACACACCTCCTTCGGCACAGGTGGGCACCATGCCCGGAGGAGGTGGTTCAGGGAACAGACAGCGATAGCAAGGTCCACGACGGGCATCAAAAACACTGGCTTGCCCCTCAAATCGAAAGATAGAACCGTAAACATTTGGTTTGCCCAACAGCACACACACGTCGTTGCTCAAATACCGCGTGGGAAAGTTGTCGGTGCCATCGATAATCACGTCATAACCAGCAGCGATGCGCATGGCATTCTCAGAGGTGAATGGCTCATTGTAGACTTCCACTTCGATGCCAGGGTTGAGATCAAGCATACGCCGCCGCGCGGATTCGACCTTAAGCTCTCCCACTGACGCTGTGCCGTGGATCACTTGGCGTTGTAAATTGGATGCATCGACCACGTCATAATCCACCAACCCGATGTGGCCAACCCCTGCCGCAGCCAGATAAAGAGAAACAGGTGAACCCAATCCACCCGTGCCAATCACCAGAATCGAAGCGGCTTTGAGCTTGCGTTGTCCTTCTAGACCAACTTCCGGGATCAGTAAATGACGCGAATAGCGCAAAATTTCTTCATGGGACAAATTCGGGAGCATTTGAATATTACCCTCCAGCGATACTAGGAATTAGAAGAATCCGATCCCCCTCTTGAACTGGGGTCGATATGCCCTGCAGATCGTTGATGTTATCCTCACCGATAAATAGGTTGACGAAAGGACGTAATTCGCCATTCTCATTGAAAATGTGAGAGCGCAGGGCAGGATATGCATCCACAAGGTTGTCCAACACTTGCGCGACGGTATCCCCAGAAACAGGGATGTCGCTCTGTCCATTGGTATAAGGTCGTAAGGGAGTCGGAATGCGGATCGTTGCCATAATATTCACCTCACTCCTTATTTTAGCATTCTTATTGCTTCCCTGAGCGCTCAAGGAGTGCAGAGGGAATGATTTCGAGAGTTATTTCATCGAATGCCGAGCGGTCTTCGCGCAACAACCAAACCCGATGGCTCTCAACCTTGCCTTGCGTTACGATTGTAATCAGATATACAAAATAGGGCAACGCCCATTGGCGGTCGAACTCCGAAGGGACGTTAGGCGAGTCAGGGTGTGAGTGAAAGACTCCTATAACATCCAGCCCAGATCGAGCAGCGCGTTGCTCGGCTTGAGCATAATCCTGGGGAGTAATTAGGAAGCGATTATGGCGCGCTTCCGCTTCTCGGGCATTAGGAAGCGGGAGAATTTCCTGTACACGCCGCACCTCGCCAACAATTTGCCCAAAAAGAAAGCCAGCTCCTTCGTCGGGGTAAGCGGCTGCAAGATGAACAGATAATTCTTCTAACAACTCAGCAGGTATGAGCAGCGAGCTCATTTGGAGAACCTCCGTATATTCGGACTAGATACCCCACAGCGCTTTGTCGCTCAGGTATTTATAGCCAGCATCAGGGAAGATCGTCACCACTGTGCCGCTCTGCAGTTGCTTAGCGATGCGGAGGGCAGCCGCTGCAGCCGCACCGGCCGAAATGCCAACAAAGAGACCTTCCTCTTGGGCAAGACAACGCACCATTTGATAGGCCTCTTCGGTTTCAACAGAGATTGTCTGATCGATGATGGAGTCGTCAAAAATGCCAGGCCGGATGGCAGTAGGCATGTGCTTCAAGCCCTCACGTCCATGGAAAGGACCGCTAGGTTGAACAGCGATCAATTGAATATCGGGGGAAACCTCACGCAAATAGCGACCCGCGCCGATCAGGGTGCCACTTGTGCCAAGCCCAGCAACCAGATGGGTAACACCGCCCTTGGTCTGCTGAAAGATTTCCGGACCAGTTGTGCAGTAGTGAGCTTGCCAATTAGCAGGATTATCGTACTGATTGGCGTAATAGTATCGCTCAGGATATTGAGCCGCCAATTGGCGCGCTATTCGGATTGCCCCATCGGAGCCTTCAGACGGATCGGAAAGGATCAACTCTGCTCCTAAAGCCTTGAGGATGGCAATTCGTTCGGGACTGGCATTGGCGGGCACGACTAACGT
>JAOAHK010000200.1 GCA_026415275.1 Anaerolineales bacterium | reverse complement strand
GATCACCGCTTGGCCACCATAAGTAGGCATTCTCGATTTTTCCATTTACCAGCCTCTACCGTTAAGACTCACCTAGATTCTACCAGAACCTCCAAGAGATCTGCATATCCATTTTGTCTTACTTATTCCTCAAGGTTGTAGAAAAAGTGAATCAGAGTCTCAATCCCTCGCTGCCATGTGGGTAAATGCAAGCGCTCGTTTGGGGCATGAAGGTTATCATCGGGCAAGCCAAAGCCGGTCAAAATCGTTGGCATGCCCAAGATGGATTTTAATTGGGCAACTACTGGTATGCTGCCGCCTTCGCGTTTAAAAGCCGGCTTAACCCCCCAGACCTGCTCCATCGCCCGGCTTAGGGCAGCTACTTCCACGCGATCGGGTTCGATCATCGCCGCTGGAGAAGCAGCGTGTTGAATCAATTCCCAGCGCACCGTGCGCGGGGCATGGGCTTCGAGATAATCCCAAAGCTGTTGATGCACTTCGCGTGGGTCTTGATCGGGCACCAAACGACAAGAAATCTTCGCCATCGCATAAGCTGGCAAAACCGTTTTTGATCCTTCGCCAATAAAGCCAGAATATAAACCGTTTACTTCCAAAGTTGGACGGGCGCCGATTCGTTCCACCGGCAGATAACCCTCTTCTCCAAATAAAGCCGGCGCTCCGGTGACCTTTAGGAAATAATCTTCATTTAGAGGCAATCGCGCCAGCTCTTCCCGTTCTACCCTGTCAAGCGGGCGCACGCGGTCATAAAATCCGGGCAAGGTCACTCGTCCTTGAGCATCGTGCATCCCAGCGATCAATTCGCAGAGTACCTGGGCAGGATTATGCACGACGCCACCGAAAGTCCCCGAATGTAAATCACTGGCTGGACCATAAACGCGCAGCTCAAAATAAGCTAATCCGCGTAAAGAAATCGTAATCGAGGGGAAATCTGGCGCAAGGATTCCCGAATCGAGGTTGAGGGCGACATCAGAACGAATACGATCTTGATTTTGAGTAATAAAATCAGCCAGATTAGGAGAACCCATTTCTTCTTCCCCCTCGAACAAGAAACGTAAATGAACATTGAGCTGATCAGTCTTGAGAATAGACTCAATCGCCTTCAAGCCAACCAATAGTTGACCCTTCATATCCGAGGCACCGCGCCCAAATAGATAATCTCCTTGGACAGTCGGCTCAAAGGGCGGACTTTGCCACAATTCCAACGGGTCTACTGGTTGGACATCGTAGTGTCCATAGACCAAGAGCGTCTTTGCATCAGAGAGTGGACAGCGATATTCTCCACAAACAACCGGATGTCCAGGCGTAGAGAAAATGGAAACATGGCTCATTCCTAATGCATGGAGTTGATCTGCAACCCAAGTCGCTGCTGCTTTCATGTATTCCTGAGCTTGAGGGTCTGTAGACACCGAAGGGATACGAACCAGTTCTTTCAATTCATCTAAGAATCGAGCATGATTCTCACGGGCGTAATTTAACGCTGTATTTCGACTTCTGGACATAAATCCTCCTTTTTCTATCTGGCTCAGGGGCTACCCCGGCTTGTTCTATGTGAAAAGGGGCGGCATGGATACATCATATCCCAAAAGGCGAAAAATTATTTTCGATAACACTGCCATCCCCCGCCAACCTGAGCGAGAAATAATGGCGTTATTATACTTCTTATCATCTCACTAAATGACTATTCGTCAACCCTATGAGTGTTGAAAATGATTTTGTCCCAAAAATTGAGGAGATACCTAAAGAGCTCTCCAACAACTGCTTTGTGCCTATCCTCCATTTACCCATTGATTGACGAGCAAGCTCTCCTATGATACGATGACAATCGCCACAACTCCTCTGCAAGGAAAAATCGTATAACCAAAAATGCCTAAAAAACGGAAAAACAAATAGCATGATAAACACAACGATACTCAGCATCTTCATCGGAATTGGGGGCATGTTCGGCTGGGGGCTTTATGATTTTCTTGGTGGCTTTTTTGCCAAACAGATCGGGCCTTTCAAATCTTTGTTTTGGTCTCAATTGACTGGTTTCTTTTCTCTACTGTTCCTTTCCTTTTTTCTGATATCCAGCCTTAATATCTCGATCCTACTCATTATTCTGTGTTGGATTGCGGCGATTATCTATGCCAGTGGGTATTTGTTCTTTTTCAGGGGTTTTGAGATAGGAAATATATCCATTGTTGCTGCCACCATGAATCTTTGGGCAGTATTCACCATGATTTTTGCCTATCTATTCATGGGACAACGCCTCTCTCCCACGCAAACTGTTGGTGTGATGATGATTATCGTTGGAGCAACACTAGCATCCATTCGCTGGGATGAGCTCAACAACCAAATCTTTCAACTTTCCGCCGGTGTAAGAGAAACAGTCATTGGAGCTTTTCTATTTGGTATCTTTTGGAATATTAGCGAAATCATTTCAGAGGAAATGGGCTGGTTATTAACCACCCTCTCGGTGAAATCCGGCATTATCCTCTTTTTGCTGCTCTTCTCCTTTCTTGTGAAACGTGATGTCGGTATGTCGAACTCCTCAATACGAACAAAAACAATCGTATCACTTATGGGGATCATCGAAGCGAGCGCAGTTGCATTGGTGAATTACGGCTTAACCATTGGAGACGCGATCTTGATTACCCCTATCGCTTCGGCTTTATCCATTGTTACCATTACTTTAGCAATGATCTTCCTAAGGGAAAAGGTCACGCGCCTACAAGGGAGCGGGATGATTCTTGCTGTTGCTGGGATCGTTATGACAGCTTTCTAAGAGGAAGTTTATATCCTTTGCCACTCTATCAAGAGCTTGTGCAAAAATATGGGGAATAGAAACACTTACCATTTGAATCGCTTCTTTCCTTGAGATAAAATATACATACTTTTGCCAAAGACAACGGTTCTCGTTCAGAACACCAGCACATTTTTATCGGAGTTGACCCAATTGAAATATCAAAAGATTTGCATATTAGGCCTCGGGTACATTGGTTTGCCTACCGCTAGTACCTTTGCCACACATGGAGTGCAAGTGATTGGCGTGGATGTCAATCCTGATGTGGTGCATACCCTGCGCAACGGTGGTTTGCATATCCAAGAACCCGGCTTGCGCACCTTAGTGCAAGCTGCCTTGCGTTCGGGTAATCTAACCATCCAAAACCATCCTGATCAAGCCGATGCGTTTATCATCGCTGTCCCAACCCCGTTTCGGGAAAACAAATTAGCAGACCTGCGCGCAGTAGAAGCGGCCGCACAAGCCATTGCTCCATACCTGCGCAAAGGAAATTTGGTGGTGTTGGAGTCCACCTCTCCACCCTTAACCACTGAGCAGAGATTAGCTCCATTGTTGGAAAGATCAGGGCTAAAGAACGGAGAGGATTTTTATCTTGCCTATGTGCCTGAACGTGTTTTGCCAGGCTCGATCTTGCGGGAATTAATCGAAAACGATCGCGTCATTGGCGGCGTCAATCGGGAATCAGCAGAAGCAGCGCGTGACTTGTACCAACTCTTCGTACGCGGTGAAATCCTACTCACTGATACCACCACCGCCGAGATGGTCAAACTAATGGAAAACACCTATCGCGACGTGAACATTGCATTAGCCAATGAGTTTGCCCGTTTGGCAGAGCGCTTTGGCATCAACGTGTGGGAGGCGATAGAGTTAGCGAATCGGCATCCGCGCGTGAACATCCTCCGTCCAGGACCTGGGGTTGGGGGGCATTGTATCAGTGTGGACCCATGGTTCCTGGTGGAAGCTGCGCCAGACCTCGCGCGCTTGATCCGCACAGCGCGCGAGGTAAACGATGGGCAGCCCCATCATGTTGTTGAACTCCTGCATCAGACTTTTGGGATATTGGCTGGCTTACGCGTTGCTGCGTTAGGGTTGAGCTATAAGGCAGACGTAGATGACTTGCGCGAATCGCCAGCAATTGAAATCTGTCATCTACTGCAAAAAAGTGGCGCGGAGGTAGTCGCTTTCGAACCTTATCGCCAAGAGAGTCAGGCTGAAGGTATCCCACTAGCAAAAGAACTTTCCCTTGTCTTACAAGATGCAGACCTCCTCGCAGTTTTGGTTGCACATCAGGACTTCCGCAACCTCTCCCCAGCAACGGCTGCTCAAACCATGCGCGGGCGATTTGTCCTTGATGCGGTCAATTTGCTCAACCGTGCGGCATGGGAAAAGCAAGGTTTCCAGGTTGTCAAGGTTGGGGAGGGAAGGAGATGAGCAAGGAATTATTCCTCACCCCAAATCCTTTACCCAAAGGAAGAGGGACGGAGGGTGAGGTTTTCTTCTCATCAATACTACATCATAGAGTCATCCCAAACGGGGGAAAACAAATATGACTCTGCGTGTCCTCTCGATTTTCGGCACTAGACCCGAAGCAGTGAAAATGGCTCCGGTGGTGCGTGAGTTAGCGCATCAGCCAGACATTGAGTCTCTTGTTTGCGTTACCGCCCAACATCGTCAGATGCTCGATCAAATTCTCAATCTCTTCAACATCCAACCCGATGTGGACTTGAATCTGATGCGCCCAAACCAATCCCTCGCCGAGTTAACTGCCGCTATCTTCACCCACCTTGATCCAATCCTCAGTCAGCTCAAGCCCGATTGGATTCTGGTGCAAGGCGATACGACCACTGTCATGGCAGCCGCCTTGTTGGGTTACTATCACCACATCAAGATTGGGCATGTAGAAGCCGGTTTACGCAGTGGGAATAAGTGGCAGCCCTTTCCCGAAGAAGTCAACCGTTCGGTGGTTGGGGTGGTAGCAGACCTGCATTTTGCTCCTACCGAATGGGCGCGCCAAAATTTACTCAAAGAAAACGTCCCCCCGGAGCGAATTTTGGTCACCGGGAACACCGTGATTGACGCTCTTCAGCACGTGGTAGGTTTACCGTTGACCCCTGAAGTGGATAATTTCTTCCGCCAATACCATCTACCACCCTACAACTCACCACAGCAAAGTCGGTTGATTTTAGTCACCGCTCACCGCCGCGAGAACTTTGGCGATCCCCTAAAAAACATCTGCCATGCCCTCCGCATTTTGGCAAGTGAATATGGCGAAAGTCTGCGCATTGTCTATCCCGTGCATCTCAACCCAAACGTTCAGGAACCAGTCTATCGCTTATTGGGAGACCTGCCTAACGTTACTCTATTGCCACCAATGGACTACTTTCCCTTTGTGCATCTGATGAAACATTCTACGCTGATCTTGACAGATTCAGGTGGTTTGCAGGAAGAAGCCCCGGGCTTGGGAAAACCAGTGTTAGTCTTGCGGCACGTCACTGAACGCCCCGAAGGTATTCAAGCAGGCACGGTGCGCCTGGTCGGCACCAACACCGAGACCATTGTTGCCGAAACCCGTCGCCTCCTTGATGATCCCCAAGCCTATCAAGCCATGGCGCAGGCAGTGAATCCCTATGGTGATGGTAAAGCTGCTCAACGCATTGTACAAGCAATCCTGGGGTAATAAATGGCGCAAGATTTCTACAACCGCTTGGTTTATGC
>JAOAHK010000199.1 GCA_026415275.1 Anaerolineales bacterium | reverse complement strand
TCCAAACGGTTTTCGATAACAAACCCATCATCCAATATAATCTTTCTCATTCTTTTCGGTTTGGCGCTGTGATTGCCCAATGTGCCTACAACACCATTTCGTTTAACACCAATCGGGTGCAAAAATCACTGGTAGCGCACAGCATTGAAAAGCCCGCAGATATTTTTATTGTTGAGCAGACCCTAGACCAGAGCACCGATACAAGCAAAGAACTGGCAAGTCAGGTTCTAAGCTTGGTCAAGGAGAAGAATGTACATCCCTCTAACATTATCGTCCTGTGTCGCATGTTTGCCCAACTTAGCAATCTCGAGGCCGAATTCATCAGTCGCAAAATTCCTTATCGGGTATTGGGACAAAAACCCTTCTTTGAAAGAAGAGAAGTAAAAGTCTTGCTCAACTACTTACAATTGGCAATTTTCTATCATATGCCTATAACCGAAAAGGTCAAAGAGATGTTTCTCTACGTAGCGAACACGCCAAACCGCATGTTAGCTCGTAGAGATTTGGAACGGTTGATGGATTTTGGGCTAGAAAATCAGATAACTCTGGCTCAGGCTCTAGAAATGTTTGCAGAGAGTCCCCAAAGCCCTTTGAGTGATCGCCAAAGACAGAGGGTCTTGGAACTCATGAGTGCTTTGCAGAGAACAAACAAGCGGATATCCTCTGCTCCGAATATCCCCACCTACCAGTTACTGAGTGACTTAATCGAAGCCATCGGTTATCTGAAACCTTTTGATGACTTCTATGGCAAGGGGGAAGCCTCCTTCGATCGCAAAGAGAGCATCTTGAACTTTGTTGATTTTGCCAGAGCGCTGGGATTGCCGCCGTCAGAATTTTTAGCCCACATAGCCAAGATGGATACCACGCGGGGTGCACCTGAAGACCAACAAATTGTGATGACAACAGTGTTCCGCACGAAAGGTCTGGAATACGACTATGTGATAATTCCCAATTGCAATGAAGGGTATATGCCCTGTCTTTATGGATCGGATAATCGTATATTTGACAAGCAAGGAATCGTCCGTGAGCCAGAGCCAAGCGAAGCTCTGGAGAATGAGCGCCGCCTATTTTATGTCGCAATCACTCGCGCTCGAAATGCGGTTTACATCGGTACCGGAAGCTACCGCCAAAACTCCCAATCTCCTAAACATTCCCGTTTTCTTGACGAAATTCGCTATGAACCAACGCTCAAGATTATGAGCGCTCTTCAGCAATACGCTAGTGGAAAACGGGAGGCGAGGCTCAACCTACTCTCTAATCTTGCCAAGTTTGGCGGCATCAGGAGTATCGTCCAAAACCTTCTGGCTCACTATTTCGTGATGCTGGATGACCACTCGTTGATCAGCGAAGCTGCCAGAGTCATTTCCTCTTGCCCAGAGATACCCTTTTCTTACCGATTCGCCTATTCCTTGCGACAAGAAACCAAGCAGAACGATACAAAAGCTAAACTGCATAGCGCTTGGGATGATGTAGAGATATAAAGAACGGCGCATTGGTCTGCACCTTCAGATGAATAATGCTAGGGAGCGATGAGCATACCGATTTCGGTTCTTGTAAATTGTCGTGACCAAAATTTCCGATCAGGAGCATTGCTGGCATTGGAAACCTCCCAAAGACCACAATTTACCGCCGAAAGCAAAGATAAGGCCCGAGCCTAATGAATCGATTACGTCTAAACCCAACTAGCCTGAGCCAATTCGTCCGTCTTGATAACTGTGAGCGGTTTTTGCGCTTTCGCTTGGTGCCGGAGGATGCCGAACGCCTGCAAAAGAAGTGGGGGATTATAATCCAACCCTTGACCCCGCTGCTCGAAGAAGCGGGCGCAAAATTTGAGCGAGAACTTGTCAAAAAAATTGCCGAACAGGGGGAAACGGTTATTGATCTTTCCGGTCAAGAGTTAGACGTTACACTGGCAACCTTACAAAAAATCTCCAAACCCACTCTGCTCTTTCAGCCAGCCTTAGAAGCCTCCATCGGAGACTATTTATGGAGCGGTCGTTGCGATCTCCTCTATGTCTCTCGCGATCGACAGAACCGCATAAAAGTGTTGATTGGGGACATCAAAGCCACTCGTCAAGAGAAAACAGAACACCGCTTGCAAGTGGCCACCTATGCGCGCATCTTTCAGCACCTAGCCAAGGAGCATCAATTCCCCGTCGCCGAGCTTCGCGGTGCAGTTCTGACCATGCAGGGCGATGGCAGCTATCCTAAGGTAAACCAAGACACACCGACATTTGACTTGGACATTTACCTCTCCCTGCTGGATCGGATGGTAGTGACTGAGGATGCCATTGTCAAGCAAGTTGCAAGTCAGCCGTTTGAGGCGATTTTCTATCACCTGAGTTACAAGTGCGATGGCTGTCTCTACAATGCTTTGTGCATGTATGATTCTGCCGAGCGGCTCGACCTCTCCCTCACGCCCTACCTTTCTCCCATCGAAAAGCGAGTGTTGAATGAAGTCGGGATCAAAACATTGACCCAACTTGCTGCGCTGATGGAACTGCCCCCCGAAAACAGCTCAGAAATGTTGCCAGCTCATTCCCAGAAAGATAAGCTCGATGCCCTCAAAAATCGCTGGCCTGTCTCTGCTAATCTCCCACTGCTCGTGCAAAGGGCGAGGGGCGCCTTACGACATTTCGATCCATACATAGACTCCCGCCCGTTTTTGTTTGGCGCTGGTTTTGGCAGTTTGCCCAGCGAGGAGGAGTACCCTGATCTGATCAAGATCTTCTTCGATGCCCAACGAGATTACTTACAAGACCGCCTCTATATGGTCAGCGCGTTTGTTATCGGACCGAGAGGCAGTCGCTCGATCATCCACTGCACTGAAAAAATCCCAACCGATGAACTCGAAAGAAATTTGCTCGTCACTTGGGTTCAAGAGGTTATCACAGCGGTTCGAGAAGTAGCTTTTGGGGAGCGCACTCATCTGCATTTATACTGCTTCAACCGTTATGATCAGAAAGTCTTATTGGAAGCCCTAAAACGTCATCTGAACGAGGTTTCCGCCATTCCTGCTTTCTTTGACTTAATGACCCAAAACCCTGCCCTCAACCAGCCCATAATTTCTTTTCTATTCGACGAGGTCAAGGAACGCTTAAATTTCGGACGAGTCTGTGCCCCACTCCATGAGGTTGCCCGCTGGCTCGGATTTGATTGGAAAGATGATAGGTACGAATATTTCTCTTTGTTTCGAGCGCGCATGTTTGATAACCATAGATGGGTAACGTGCGGCAACGATGGCAGCCTTCGGAACGTTGGTCCAAGCCAAGAAGATTCCTCGGCAAATTTTGTGATTGAATCTGCCAGCCGATTTAACTCGCAGATCCCGTTGGAATACGCTTATGCTGCGTGNGGAGCTTTACCTGAAGATCATGAGGACTCAACCCTACTCAAGCCATTCCGCCGAGTTGACCTAAATGCACTGCGCTCCTTCGGGGAAATGCGCGTAAAGGCGTTAGCCCATATTGAAGCTGCTTTCAAGACCAAGGCCAGATTCCTGAATAAGCAACCCTTTTCATTGCCAAAGCTCCTGCAGGATGAAACTCCTATCGACCTTGTCCAGAGCCTGCGGGAGTTTCTTTATATGGAGCATCATGCATCACTTCAGGAGAAGTTATTGAATTACAGTCCGCCGATTGATCGGCGCGTGCAAAGTGGTCTGGCGATGTTGCTATCCTTTGAGAGGGTGATTAACGAAAATGAAAAGGAGTACCAATTCACGCCCCAGTTTGGATCTCTGGGTCTTGACCCCCTGCTCACTTTGAATGCCTGTAAACTCAAGGAAGGTGAGTGGGTTGTGCTCAACCCTGCCGACAAACCGTTGACTGGGAACCAAATCAAGCATGGGCGTCTGGCTATCCTCAAGAGCATTGACCGTGACGCGGTAGTTCTTCAACTTCTCTCTATCACATTTCGGGATGGAAATTTTCGCTATTACCACGATTGCAATCTAGAACCTGAAGCGGGCAAACTTTATACCATTGATCCAATGGCAGATGACCTGAACGCGGATAAAATTTTGGCTGCACTCGATCACGTTCAGGGAAACACATTTTACTCGTGGCTAAAGTCGAAGCCGGAAAAACGAGTTGCGAATACCGAACTGAGAGCGTTTTATCAACGCTTTGCGGACTACATTGAAGTACTCCTGAAGAGCAGAAATCGTCGCTTGACCAAGCCACAGCGAGAAGCAATCGCGGAGCAATTTGACCAACCTTTGGTTTTAGTGCAAGGCCCGCCCGGAACGGGCAAAAGCTATACTCTGGCTTGGGCGATACTTGCCCGCATTGCAGCAGGGGTAGTCCAAAAACGGCCTTGCAGAGTATGGATTTCGTGTAAAACACACAACGCCATTAATGTCGTGCTGAAAGCACTTAGCGAGGCGCAACAACAAATCAGGAATGCAATCCCTACTCAACTGGGCGGGCAGATATTACAGGGGTTGAAAATCTATAAAATTGTCAACGAGCCGGATGACCCGCTGCCGCCCGGGGTCGAAGCGGTTGAGCTTTATGAACAACGGGCAGAACTAGAGAGTCTACTGCACCCCCCTTATCTTGTAATGGGCGGAACCGTGGGCGGCTTATACAATCTTATGCGCTATCGCGCCTTGGGCGGAAAAGAGGTGGATTGGCAAACCAAGACCTTTGACTTGGTGGTTATTGATGAAGCCTCTCAGATGAGCTTACCAGAAGGTGTCCTAACGGNTTCCTTCTTAAAACCAGAAGGAAGTATGATCGTAGTAGGGGATCATCGCCAAATGCCCCCGATTATTGCCCATCCATGGAAAGACGAAATGAAACGCTCTGCGGTTGAAATGCGGCCGTATGTTTCCTTGTTCGAATCCTTAGTCGTACAGGGTTTTCCCCAAGTGAAATTGGACGAAAGCTTTCGCCTGCACGAGCAAATTGCCGAATTTCTGCGGGCGAATATCTATGATAGAGATGGCATTCACTTTCACTCCCGGCGCAAGGAACTGATCCCCGCCTTCCCATCCATTCACCCTTACGTAGATGCTGTCCTAAAACCCGAATATCCCATTATAGCCATTGAGCATTCGGAACGGTCATCGCAGCAATTCAATCTACTCGAGTGTGACCTGACTCGTCCCCTGATAGAAGCCTGTGTAAAATATTTGAGCTTGGATGGGAAAAACGGCATTGGAGTTGTCGTGCCCCATCGTGCCCAAAGAGCCCTGCTGCGCAGTGCATTTCCAGACCTTGCGCAGCTAAACTCTATCGATACGGTCGAGCGATTTCAGGGCGATGAGCGGGATGTGATTATCGTTTCTGCCACCGCTTCTGATCCAGATTATGTTCTCAATGAAGCCGAGTTTCTCTTGAACCTAAATCGATTGAACGTAGCCATTTCACGACCAAGAAAAAAGCTGATCGTCTTGGCCTCTAAGACGGTGGTGGACTTGATCACATCGGAATTGGAGATTTTTGAACAAGCAGCGCTATGGAAGTGCCTCTACTACCAATATACACCCGATATCCTTATTCGAGGCAAGGTGAAAGGCTGTAACGTAACGGTTCGCGGCCGAAGA
>JAOAHK010000198.1 GCA_026415275.1 Anaerolineales bacterium | reverse complement strand
GAACAGAGATCATTATTGGTAAGGAGAAAATAAACATGTAAGCGAATTCTGCATTGGGGCAGTTTGCCAATCAGAAATATCTTAACTTGGAAACCTATCGCCGGGACGGTAGCGGCGTGCGCACCCCCGTTTGGTTTGTCGAACACGCGGGCAAGTTTTACGTGCGCACTGGCGCCAAATCGGGCAAAGCAAAGCGCATTCGCAACTTCCCAAACGTGCAGCTTGCGCCTTGTAAGGCACAAGGTGAAGTTATCGGCAATTGGGTGAAAGGCACTGCCCGCCTCGTTGACAGCAAGACGGCTGATTTTATCAATCGTCTCTTTGCGCAAAAATACGGACTGCAAAAAGTCTTTTTTGACGTCGTCGGTCGTTTGCAAAAATTCGAGACCGCGACCTATGAAATCATCTTAGACAATCAGGAAGTCCCTAACGAGAATGGAGCTGGGTAAAACAACTCGAAGGAGTTGTTTTCCGCAACCACTCTGCTCGGTTAGGGAATTGAGAAGGAGGAGCTATGAATTTAGAAAAGTACACACAAAAATCCCAAGAAGCGATTTACAGTGCACAGTCGATCGCCAAAGACTACAATCATCAAGCGATCGAACCAGCGCACCTTTTGCTGGCATTGTTACGCCAAGAAGATAGCGTTGTTCCGGCAATTGTCACCCGTGTGGCTGGCAGCGTGCTCGCCTTGCGCGAGGAGGTGCAGAATGAACTGGAGAAACGGCCACGGGTTTACGGAGCAAGCGGCGAGATCGGATTGGCGCGGCCGACGGTGGATGCTTTGGAAGCCGCCGAACGCTACGCTAAAGGGATGCAGGATGAATACGTTTCGACCGAACATCTTTTGCTCGGTTTGACCGACAGCATTGAAGGCAAGCGTCTTGCTCAATATGGGCTGACCAAAGATGCCATCCTCAAAGCCTTGGCAAGCATCCGCGGCACACAACGCGTCACCTCGCCAACCCCCGAAGCCACCTATCAGGCTTTGGAGAAATATGGACGCGATCTGACCGCTCTCGCCCGTCAAGGGAAACTGGACCCGGTGATCGGCCGCGATGAAGAGATCCGTCGTGTGATCCAAATCCTCTCCCGCCGCACCAAGAACAACCCTGCCCTGATCGGTGAGCCCGGTGTCGGCAAAACCGCTGTGGTCGAAGGGTTGGCTCAACGCATTGTCAAAGGCGATGTACCTGAAGGCTTAAAGCGCAAACGACTGGTGCAGTTGGACATGGGCGCCTTGGTCGCCGGCGCCAAGTATCGCGGCGAATTTGAAGAGCGTTTGAAAGCGGTGTTGAAAGAAATCTCCGATGCCGCTGGCGAAGTCATCCTCTTCGTCGATGAAATGCATACGGTGGTCGGAGCTGGCGCTGCCGAAGGTGCCATGGATGCCGGCAATATGCTCAAGCCCATGCTGGCACGCGGCGAGCTACACATGATCGGCGCCACAACATTGGACGAATACCGCAAGCATGTGGAGAAAGACCCCGCTCTGGAACGCCGTTTTCAGCCGGTGTTGATCGATGAGCCAACCGTTGAGGAAACGATCAGTATCCTGCGTGGTTTGAAGGAGCGCTATGAGGTGCACCATGGCGTGCGCATCACCGATCCGGCTGTGATTGCCGCCGCGACCCTCAGCCATCGTTATATTGCCGACCGTCACCTGCCAGACAAAGCCATCGACCTGATCGATGAAGCCGCAGCGCGCTTGCGCACCGAGATTGACTCCAAACCGCAGGCGTTGGATGATGTCGATCGCCAAATTTTGCAACTAGAGATCGAACGCGAAGCCCTGAAGAAGGAGAAGGATAAAGCCTCTCTCGAACGCCTCGAGCGCATCGAGAAAGAATTAGCCGACCTGCGTGAGCAATCCAATCAGTTGCATGCCCGCTGGCAAGCCGAGAAAGAAGTCATTACCCAATTGCAGGCAATCAAAGAGCAGATCGAGCAGACGCGCTATGAGATCGAACGCGCCGAGCGCCTAAATCAACTCGAAACCGTCGCCCGCCTGCGCTACGGCACCCTGCGCGAGTTAGAGCAGCGTCTTGCCGAAAGCGAAGCCCGCTTGAAGGAATTGCAAAAGGACGGTGCCCTGCTCAAGGAAGAAGTGGACGCCGAGGAGATCGCCCAAGTGGTGGCGCGTTGGACTGGCATTCCCGTCTCGCGCTTGCTGGAAGCCGAGACGCAAAAGCTGATTCACATGGAAGAACGCTTGCACGCGCGCGTTGTGGGTCAAGAAGATGCGGTGCGCGTCGTTTCCAATGCCGTGCGCCGCGCCCGCGCTGGGTTGCAAGACCCTAACCGCCCGATCGGTTCCTTTATTTTCCTTGGGCCAACCGGCGTGGGTAAGACAGAACTAGCCCGCGCCTTGGCGGAGTTTATGTTCGATGATGAACGGGCAATGATCCGCATTGACATGAGCGAGTATCAAGAGAAACACACCGTCTCGCGCTTGGTTGGTGCGCCGCCGGGCTATGTGGGCTACGAGGAGGGCGGTCAACTGACCGAAGCCGTCCGCCGCAGACCGTATAGTGTGGTGCTGTTCGACGAAATCGAGAAAGCACACAGCGAAGTCTTCAACGTCCTGTTGCAACTGTTGGACGATGGCCGCCTGACCGATGGTCACGGGCGCACGGTGGACTTCCGCAATACGCTGGTGATCATGACCAGCAACTTGGGCAATCAACTCTGGGAGGGTGGCCGCCGTGTGAGCCGCGAGGAGATCACGCGCGTGCTTCAAATGCACTTCCGCCCAGAGTTTCTGAACCGCATTGATGAGATCGTGCTCTTCCACCCGCTCACTCGGGAACATCTCAGCGGCATCGTGGATATCCAACTGCGGCGTATCTCTGCCTTGCTCAAGGAGCGTGGCTTCACCCTAGAGGTTACCGAAGCTGCCCGTGAGTATCTTGCCGAGGTGGGTTATGATCCCGATTTTGGCGCTCGCCCGCTCAAACGCGCCATCCAACGCGAGCTGCAAGACCCCTTGGCGCTAAAAATCCTCGCTGGCGAGTTCAAGGAAGGCGACACCATCCGCGTTGACCGTAATGAAGAAGGCCTCATCTTCTCAGCCGCGATCCCGGTGATTGAGGGTGAAGTAGTTGAGTGAACAAAGAGGTAGGACAACTCGGACGAGTTGTCCTACCTCTCTTGCTTGCAGTAGACTCTACAGGTTTTCTATGTATAATGCAGTTGAGGTGAAGGGTGAAGATCGCAGCCATTTGGGATAAAGTTCATTGGGTCATTGCACCCGATGGGCGAAAAACTGCTGTGCTTGTGGATATCCAGACATGGGAGTGCATTCTTTCTGCCCTTGAAGACATCGAAGATGGCGAAGAAATGCAGCAACAGAAAAGCGCACGCGAAACAACTGTGCCTTGGGAAATTCTCAAAAGGCAATTACAATAAAATAGATAGAGACAGAATCCTGGTTCTTTTAGAAAGGAGACCCCAACCATGTTAGTCGGAGAACGCATGTCCAAGCCCGTGATCACGATCACGCCGGATACGCCCTTGCAGGAAGCTTTGGCGCTGATGCGCAAGGAAAAAGTGCGCCGTTTCCCGGTGGTTGATAAGCACGGCAAATTGGTCGGCATTGTTTCGGAGAAAGACCTGCTCAATGCCTCTCCTTCCGATGCCACCACGCTGAGCATTTGGGAGGTCAATTATTGGCTGAGCAAGGTAACGGTCGAAGAGATTATGACCAAAGAGGTCATCACCACCTGTGTAGATTGTCCCATCGAAGAAGCGGCGCGGATCATGGCGGACCGCAAGATCGGCGCCTTGCCGGTGATGGACGATGGTCGCTTGGTGGGCATCATCACCGAGACCGATTTGTTCAAAATTTTCCTCGAGCTGTTCGGGGCGCGCAAAGCGGGCATTCGCGCTACGCTCTTGGTTAAGGATGAGCCGGGCAAGCTCTCCGAGGTGACCAACGCCATTCGCCAGTTGGGTGGCAATATCATCGCTGTCGGCACCTTTATGGGCGAAGACCCCTCCACCGGGATGGTGACCCTCAAAGTCGAGAATACCACCATCGATGCGCTGACCAACGCCCTAACCCCCGTTGTCGAGCGCATTGTCGATATTCGCACGGTGAGCGCGGCATAAAACGGCTATCTTCGTAATCATCCAACTTGGGAGCAAGAGGAAGGCTGCTCCCAAGTTTTGGTTTTCCCAGCGAGATAACAAACGGACAACAAATGAAAAACGAATAAACAGATGGGGATGCACGAACACTTGCGATTTTGCTCGCTTTGCCTATTTACGCTCACGGTATAATCATCCCCGATGGACTCGGAAGATGTTCGCCTTTACGTGGAGCGATAGAAAGCGCTGAAAGAAATTGGGCGTCAGGAACTGCGCGCCATTACGCTTGAAGAGCATTGGCTATGTTGTACCTTCCTGAGCTTTACTACCTCCAAGACCAAGCAGATTTTCCTATACAAAAGGCGGTTGAGGTCACTGCAGTGGCTGTCAGCCGCTGGTGTGGCTATTACGAGGTGCGGTTGATTGCCCCGATCTCAAAGGCCATGGTGCCCACTCAAAAAAGTGGCGCCTTGCCCGAAGCGATCTCGGAGCGAGAGACCTTTGTCCGCGGGTTAGTGGCGTGGATTTTTGCCCACTCCAACCCGCCCGATTTATTCAGCTTGTGGCTCAGCGACCGTCCCCTCTCGGAAAAGGGCAGCGTGGCGAAGTTTGATCACCACGATGACACCTGCTGCTGGGTGTTGAATTTGTCAGAGAGCGAATTTGAAGAGTTGCAAGATGCCTGGCAAGCTCATGGGCTTCCCGCCGACCTTTTCTATCCAGAGGAAAAGCAAATTTGTGTCCCCTATCCCGGCAAGAGTTGGAAAGCCCGCCTTATACGGGCGTTCGGTGGGCAACGGTGTTATACACCCAAACAGTGGGAGCGGGAAGCACGCCCATAGAAAAACTAAGGGGGTACTTAAGGATACCGTTGCGGTAAGATCCATAACTCATGAGGTTTTCGTTTGGGGTGTCCTCTCGAACATGAACTTGCTGAGACGAGTCAAGTCGATATGTAGTAAAATTGTTGTAAGAATTTACCCAAGATTCTGCATTGTCTTCGTCTCAAGACTACCCAGAAAGGTTGAGAACTTATGCCTGAATTGCTCCTTAAGATTCCCCCTGATTTTCCCGGTATTCTTAAGATGTCTGAGGCGGATTTTGCCCGCGAAGCTCAGATTTTATTGGCTGTAAAGCTCTTTGAACTGGGCAAACTCTCTTCGGGCAAAGCGGCTCAATTGGCTGGGATGAGCAGGGTTCACTTTTTATCCATACTCTCACAATATCAGGTGCCAGCGATCAATTTGCAAGCCGAGGAAATTGATCTTGAAATCGAAGCAGCTAGACGGATCACCTCCTGAGCATGAATTTGCGGGTCGTCAACACAACACCCTTGCTTTTCCTATCGAAAATTGGCAAATTGGAATTGCTACATTTAGGGGTTGAGAGAGTATTTGTACCCACTGCGGTTCTGAGAGAATTAAGAGTGATTCAAGATGAAGCCACTCACGCGATAGAGAAACTATTGGGT
>JAOAHK010000197.1 GCA_026415275.1 Anaerolineales bacterium | reverse complement strand
CCTTAGAGTCGATCTATAAATCTATTCACCTCAGGCAAACCATCACGGAACATCACGAGTCATCCAATGAAGATGGCTCAGTCAAAAGACTCCTTATCAACCCCCTTTTTATTGAAAACCATCCTATCGGTATCATCTTGTTGACAAGAAGCTTAAATACACCCCCATTCCTCCAAGAGGATCAGGAATTAATTACCACGCTTGGCAACCAAGTTTCCATTGCTGTTGCGAATGCTCTTAAGTACGCCCAAACCGACCAAGCCCTCCAATCAAGGTTAAATGAATTAGCAACTCTTCAACAAATCGATCGCGAGCTAAACGCCAGTCTTGAAATCGAGCGCACTCTCTCTATCACTTTACACCACGCACTACAGCAATCAAATGCTGATGCAGGTGTTATTGGCTTAATCAAGGAAAACTATTTCCATCCTATCCATTCGATCGGCTACCAAAATCCATTTTCGTCTTTCTTTCCTTTAGAAGAGTTACCCATTACGCTTGCTTCATTAGACTTGGCTTTGGTAGAGGATCGGATATTCTTAGAATATGGGCAAAAGTCGGTAGCAATCCCATTGACTAGGGAAGATCGGATAATTGCCTTGCTCATTTTAGAGAGTCGAAATAAAGATTTTTGCCCTACTGATATGCAATCGTTCCTCTCTCGTCTTTGTTCTCACGCTGCAATGGCATTATCCAATGCTATTTTATATTCCGAAGTTCAACAAGCCAACAGTGCTAAAAGTGAATTTGTGTCACTGGTCTCACACGAACTAAAAACACCTATGACGGCAATTAAGGGCTATGCTGATTTAATTGCGCAAGGGGCTGTCGGACCAATCAATGAAGTGCAAGCCAATTTCTTGTCGACCATCCGTGCCAATGTAAATCGAATGACAAACCTTGTTTCCGACTTAGCGGATGTCTCCCGCATTGAAGCTGGCAAGTTGCATTTAGAGTACGAAGCCACCTCGGTGCATGAGGTTTTGCAAGAGGTTATCCGCACTGTGTCAACTCAATTGGAAGAAAAGAAACAGAAAATCCAATTGGATCTTCCATCTGATCTACCGGAGGTTTGGTGTGACCGTAATCGATTGATTCAAATTTACAACAATCTAGTAAGCAATGCCATCAAGTATTCACCTCCTGAAACGCTCATTGAAATTAAGTGCCTCCAGATCAACGATCCTAGAGATGGAAAGACGCATCAGAGAGTTGTTTTATCTTCTGTTCACGATCAGGGGGTCGGGATTTCAGCCGAAGACCAACCGAAGATATTTCAAAAGTTCTTTCGCTCCGAAGATCCAAAAGTGCGCGAAAATCCCGGCACAGGTTTAGGATTAAATATCACTAAATATCTGGTTGAGCTTCAAGGTGGGCAAATTTGGTTTGAGAGCCAGCTCGGTATAGGTACAACTTTTTACTTCACAATACCCGTTGTATCGGTCGAATAGACTCACCTAAAAGAATTGGTTCAAGAAGTCTTACCTTCATGAACCAATTCTCTTGAAGCTTGTCCCTTTACGAAGCAAGTTGAACTTGGGGCAAGTATTCCATTGCCTTCTTCACTTCTTCCTCTGGATAGCTATAGTCCTCAAGTTTTCCTTCAAGGTACGCTTGATAGGCAGACATATCAAAGTTCCCATGTCCAGATAAATTGAATAGGATCACCCTTTTATCGCCTTTTTCTCTGGCATCTAAGGCTTCATCGATAGCTGCTCGAATGGCGTGGGCACTTTCAGGTGCGGGGATAATGCCCTCTGCACGCGCAAATTGGAGGGCTGCTTCAAAGGTTGCTAATTGTTTGACTGCTACTGCATCGATGTAACCCGCATCGTAAAGAGCGCTAACGGTTGGAGCCATTCCATGGTATCTTAACCCACCAGCATGGATCGGAGCCGGCATAAAAGTATGCCCAAGGGTGTGCATCTTTACAATCGGTGCCATACGAGCGGTATCTCCATAATCAAAGGTATAGACTCCTTTGGTCAAGGATGGTGTGGCAGCCGGTTCAACAGCAACAATCCGTGTCTTTTTACCTTCCAATAAATTCATGCGCAGGAATGGAAAAGCAATTCCCGCAAAATTTGAACCACCGCCCACACAACCGATCACAACATCTGGATATTCACCTGCCATATCCATTTGCTTGAGAGCCTCTTCACCAATCACGGTCTGATGTAACAGTACATGGTTCAAAACACTCCCCAAACTGTATTTCTTCTTGCCTCCCGAAGTTGCTGCTACTTCTACGGCCTCAGAGATAGCAATTCCGAGTGAACCATTTGAGTTCGGATCTTTTTCCAAGATCGAGCGTCCAAACTGGGTCTGATCGGTTGGGGAAGCATAGACTTTCGCCCCATAACTTTCCATCATAATCCGCCGATAAGGCTTTTGATAATAGGAAACTTTAACCATGTAAACTTCTAAGTCTAAGTCAAAGAAATTACACGCCAAAGCTAATGCCGATCCCCACTGACCAGCTCCCGTTTCGGTTGTCAAAGCGTGCGTGCCGGCAACTTTGTTATAATAAGCTTGCGCAATCGCCGTGTTAGGCTTGTGGCTACCTGCTGGAGATGCACCTTCATATTTGTAGTATATGTGTGCTGGTGTTTGCAAAGCCTTTTCCAAACGGCGAGCACGAATTAAGGGTGTCGGGCGGTAGAGTTTATAAATCTCACGCACTTCGTCTGGAATTTCAATGTATCGCTCTGTGCTAATCTCCTGAAGGATTAACTCCATTGGGAAAAGGACAGACAAGAAATCTGGTGTAACTGGTTCCAGAGTTTGAGGGTGTAAGACAGGAGCGGGAGGAACCGGCATATCCGCATTAATGTTATACCAATATTTTGGCAGGTCGCTCTCGCTTAGTAGAAATCGGGTTAATTCAGACATCTTAGGCCTCCTTATAGAAAATATAATTTGTAGAATAACAAAACGCGCTCATCCCCATCTGGGGACGAACGCGCCGTCCGCGGTGCCACCCCGGTTAGGCAGCCTCTTTAACAAAATATCCCGTTGGTGTTGCAACGGGATAATAAGCCAGCCTCACTCAATTATGGGTACAGGTATTTTGTCTACCGATACCCTTTTCCATGATAACGGCGGTTTCGCCGGCATTGGCTACTTGGATTAACCTTTCACCATGCACTCAGAGGACCATTCAACTTCTTCGTGCCTGCAAGGTTCCCACCATTCCTTGCTCTCTGGAAAGCCGTATAAAGTTTACTTTTCCTCGTCAACGTTTTCTGTTGCTGAATTGTGCGCTATTATATCCATTTTCCCCATTCTGTCAAGGAAAAATTTAATAATAGCAAAATCCCTTTTCATCGTTCCTTTGATGAGAGTACCTACGTCTTATATAATCAATAAATCGAAACGGAAAAGCATGCTTTTCATCCCTAGGGTGACAATACTGATCAACAATCTCCCACTCGCTTTCGTCCCATGGCGGAAAGAAAGTATCTGCTTCAACGGTAGTCAATACTCTCGTAAGGTAGATTTTTTGAGCTAGTGGTAGCGCGGATTGAAAAACCTCCGCCCCTCCACCAATAAAAACTTCAGTTTCTCCAGCTTGACGACATCGTTCTAACGCCTGTTCCAAATCTTTGGCAAAGAGGATATCTGGTTCGCTCCCCCTATTGATCCTTCTAGAAAGGACAATCATCTTTCTTCCAGCCAAAGGTTTTCCTAATGACTCGTATGTTTTTCGCCCAACGATAAGATAGTGCCCCATCGTTAGACGTTTGAAGCGCTTTAGGTCATCTGGTAAATGCCACGGTAAACCATTTTTCAAACCAATTCCCCCTCTTTCATCCATTGCCACAATCAAGGAGATAATCAAACTGCCACCTCGGCAGGAATATGAGGATGGGAACGATAATTGATTAATTCAAAATCCTCAAACCTGAAAGAAAAAATTTCTTTTACATCTGGATTAATGATCATTTTGGGTAGGGGATAAGGCTCGCGTGTCAGTTGTAATTTCGCTTGTTCGATATGATTGAGATAGAGATGAACATCACCAAACGTATGAATAAACTCTCCAACCTCAAGTCCAGTGACCTGGGCAATCATCATGGTCAACAACGCATATGAAGCAATGTTGAATGGAACTCCCAAAAACACATCAGCCGATCGTTGGTATAGTTGACAAGAAAGTTTCCCGTTTGCCACATAAAACTGAAATAAGCAATGACACGGTGGCAAAGCCATCTTATCCAATTCAGCGACATTCCAAGCGCTCACAATCAACCGGCGTGAGTTGGGATTGTACCGAATTTCATGCACAACTTGCGAGATTTGATCAATGGTTCTCCCATCAGCCCCTCGCCAAGAGCGCCATTGTGCCCCGTAAATAGGTCCTAAGTCACCATGTTCATCAGCCCATTCGTTCCAGATCCTTACCCCATGCTCCTGAAGATAACGGATATTCGTATCTCCCCTCAAGAACCGGAGCAATTCATAGATAACTGACTTAAGGTGAATTTTCTTTGTGGTCAAGATTGGAAATCCATCCTGAAGGTTGAAACGCATTTGATAACCAAACACCGATAAGGTGCCAACTCCCGTACGGTCTTTCTTTACAACCCCATTTTTCAATATGTGCTCCAATAAATCCAAATAAACTCTCATCTTCACCTCAATCCAATTAACACCAACCCGTTACATCATTCGAACGCTCCGATAGCTCTTATACGCTTTGCACCGTTCTACTTAATAGATGATGCCTAAGCTTAATATCTGACGAGCTTTGAGAATATCCTGATGAATTTGTTTGACAAGATCTTCTTTGGACGGAAAACGCTTTTCTTCACGCAAACGATCTAAAAATTCAAGGGTTAAACTTTCATAGTAAAGATCCGAATTAAAGTCCAATAGGTGCGCTTCAACTCGCGGGGCAACCGGATCCTCTTCAAAAGTAGGCCTGACTCCAACGTTTACCACGGCACCAAATCGCTGACGATTTACAAGCGCATGACAGACATAGACGCCTTGTAAAGGGACAGCTCGCTCTGCTAATATATCCAAATTAGCCGTAGGAATACCCAATGTTCTTCCCCGTCCATCTCCCTTGATCACCATTCCACTTAGGGAAAATGGGCGACCTAAAAGCAAGTTCACCTTCTTAATATTGCCCTCGTTGAGCAGGGAACGAACTAAACTCGAAGAAACCACTTCTCCGTTTAGTTCCACTGCAGGGACAACATGAAGTCCGAAACCAATTTCATGGCTCAATTCAGCTAGGCGCGTAACCGTACCCTCACGCTTCCTGCCCAGCGCAAAATCGTATCCAACCACTAAGTGTTGAAAATTGATCTGGTCTTTTAAGTTTTGAAGAAAGTCCCTTGCTGATAAATTAGCGACTTCTGTGTTAAAAGGATGAGTTACAACGAAATCCACCCCCAAATTTCCCAATATTTCTGCTTTTTCTTCTGGAGTTGATAAATAGAAACGTCCTTCTTTTTTACCCAATACACGATCGGGGTGCGGGAAAAAGGTAACGACAACTGCAGGTAATTCGGTTTGCCTCGCCATCGTTACCAAGTTCCGGATAATTTCTTGATGACCAACGTGAACCCCATCAAAGGTTCCAATGGACACACA